>DASWDX010000298.1:0-12092 GCA_036395055.1 Pyrinomonadaceae bacterium
CATGCTTGCAGTCTCCCTGTTAGCCTTTTCCGCTTCCATCAGTTTCGCGCAGGACAAGACCAGTCCGGCAGGTTCGCGGACGATCGCCAGCGGCGAAAAGATGAAGATCAAAGGTGTGGTAACGCGACGCGACGCCGATACGTTTACCGTTCGCGACATGAATGGCGTGGATACGGTAGTCCGACTCGACAGCAGCACCAGCGTGAAAGCAAAAGGCGGCTTTCTGCGCGGCGGCGCAAACTACGCCCAAACCCAAATCCTGCGAGGCCTCAACCTCGAAGTTGAGGGACGTGGCAGCCCGTCAGGTGAATTAATGGCTCAGAAGATCAGATTTAATGATTCGGATCTTCGGGTAGCGCGCGCTGTTGAGTCTCGCGCCGCTCCACTCGAGGAACGCGCCACTGACACCGAATCGAAGCTTAGCCAGGTGGAACAGAACGCGCAGCGTCTCTCCGGGCAGTTAGATGAACTCGCTGCGGTAGCAAATACCGCGAAAGGTGGCGCAAAGGCGGCACAGGAAACCGCTGACACCGCAATTGCCGGAGTGAACGCTACAAATGAGCGCATCTCCTCGCTTGATGACTATGTGCCGCAAACCGTGGAAGCGGTTAACTTCAGACTGGGAAGCTCGGCCTTGTCAGCGGACGCTAAAACAAAACTGGATGACATAGCCACGAAGGCACTCAATGCCAAAGGTTATGTGGTTGAAGTCTCGGGTTTTGCCGATGCGACCGGCAGCATTCAAACGAACCGTGCGTTGAGCCAGCGTCGTGCTGATGCCGTCATTCGCTATCTGGTTGAAAACCACAACATACCGCTGCGACGGATCGTTACGCCCTATGGGTTTGGCGAATCGCATCCCGTCGCGGAAAACTCTTCGCGCGAAGGCCGGGCACAGAATCGGCGCGTTGAAGTGAAGCTGCTCGTCAATAAGGGCCTAACAGCGCCGGCTCCGACGATGACGACGTCCGGCTCGAGTGGAGGTCAATAAGAACTAACGAATCGCACGCATGTGTGTGCAACCGTTAAACGCCACGTCGCACCTAATGCCATGAATCATGCCGTCGGAAAAGTTGTTCAGAACGCACACTAAGGCCAGTAACGCTGGCGGCATGAGGAATGGCGTTATGACTAGCGAACGTGTGGGAAAACACTTTGGACCAGCGTTGCTGCTCGCAGGGCTGGTCTTTTTTTTCTGTTCGTGGTCGACGATGGCGCAGACCATTCGCGACTTGCCACCGCCGCCACCGGCGCCGACTCCCAAGCCAACACCTACCCCGGCTCCACCAAAGGATGAGGACTTTGAGGTAATCCGCGTCAGTTCGAATCTGGTGATGGTGCCGGTATCCGTCGTCGATGCCAATGGCGAGCCGGTTCGAGGTTTGCAGGTTAATGATTTCCATCTTGTTGAAGAAGGACGAGATCAACAGATTACCGAGATTGGCAATCCCGATGAAGTGCCGTTGGACATCGCCGTATTGTTTGATATCTCAAGTAGCGTTAGCCAGAAGGGGTTCTTTTCGTTTCAACAAAGGGCCGCGGCCAGTTTCCTAAAACAGGTGCTCAAGCCGGTCGATCGAGCAGCGGTTTTTACGATCACAGATCAGCCGACACTGGTTTCGCCGCTGGCGTCAGCGGAGACTGCGGCTGCAAAAATATTGACGATTCCGGCTGCAACATCGCCGGTTCCGACTGCCTTTTATGACACCGTAATGGCGGCCGCGAAATATCTGGTCGAGAAGTCCGCTGAGCGACACCGTCGCGTAATTGTTGTTATTTCCGATGGCGACGACAATTTCAGCAGCATCGTTAAAGATTTAACCTTGGCCGAGTATCGTGCCAGCCAAAAAGGAGGAGTTACCTCAGCGGCGGCCTACCAGAATCTGCTGGAACGTCGTCGCCGCGCCGTGCTTGAAGTGCAAAAGGCGGTGCAACAATCTGACGCCGCTTTTTACTCGATCAATCCCGGCGGTTCATCGGTACGGCTCAATCAGATCAGTATGAGAGCCCAAAACGCAATGGAGTCGATCGCGCAATCCACCGGCGGTTCGGCGTACGTTCCCGATGGAGAACAAGACCTGGAAAGAGTTTTTAGTGAGGTGGCGGCTGAGCTTCGTGGCCAATATCTGTTGCAGTATTACTCAAACTCGCAATCTTCAGGGGCGCAATTTCGTCGCATCGCAGTTACGCTTGCCACACGTCCCGAACTGCGCGTACGCGCGCGCCAGGGTTATTACCCGAAACAAATAAAGGGTGAAGGTGGGAGGATGAAGGAAGAAAAGAAGCGGTCTCCGTGAACCGCTTCAATCTTCATCTCTTCATCCTTGCCTTAGCATCGCCAGCAACACATCGGTCAGGTGATTGACGACCTCCAGCAAGGTTCGTCCGGCCTTGTCAAACTGATTTGCCGCTGCTTGATCCTCCGCGGCGGCCGCTCCAGCCGCAACGCCCGCCAGTTTTATGTAGTACCGCTGCAGCTCCGGCGTCGTACGAAAATCTATTTCCAGTTTGTCGAGTCCTTCTTTTACGCTCCGAATACTGGCCCGGACTGTGGTCTTGTTTTGTTTCGCTTGCTCCAGGATCGCCGGCGACGCTTCATTGCGGCGGGCGGCGTCGTCAACGCCCTCGAGTCCTTTGGCCACGCCGCCAAGTAGATAGATGAATCGCGTCAGAATCTTGATCTGGTCGGCAACGCGCGCTGCTCCCTGACGCTGGACCTCCGAAGTTTGTGGCGGCGCGCTGGCGCGGCCGGCTCTTGTTGTGGCGCGCCTTCGGGTTTGAGAGAAGCCGGTCAAAGGAAACAGAACAATTGTCACTATCAATACGGCTATGATTCGCTGCACTGTGATTCTCCTGTTGCTTAAGTGTCCCTACTGACCTCAAGCTATTCTTGCTGGGCTCATCCGTCAAGTCGAATTGGAGAGTCGGAAGTCCGACCTTTAGGCTGCCGATTGCTGAGCAGTTAAAGTTGATAACCGTAAACTTCGCCACCGTGCACCTGGTTTGCATCCTGTACTGTTGACGCTGGTAGAATGACGCGACGAACTATCAGACCGTTGCATCAATGGACGAGAAAAGAAAACTCTTAGTGAGAAAGTTAGGGCGCGTTGAATATGGCGCTGCGCTTGTGTTGCAGAAGGAGGCTGAGCTTGCAGTTATAAAAGCTGAACAGCCCGACACCCTATTGCTGCTGGAACATCCGCACACTTTGACCGTCGGGCGCCGCGGCGACAGCGCGGGAATCTTGCTGTCGCAGGAATTGCTGCAGGCGCGCGGCGTGAGTGTCTTCGAGACAAATCGTGGTGGAAAAGTAACCTACCATGGGCTCGGACAGATTGTTGGTTATCCAGTCATTAATCTTAGTCCGGATCGCGAAGACGTGCATCGGTATGTGCGCGAACTCGAGGAAGTGTTGATTCGGACGCTGGCGGACTTTGAAATCCCGGCCTTTCGAATTGAAGGGCTGACTGGCGTACACACTGCGCGCGGAAAGGTCGCGGCCATCGGCGTTCACATTGCGCGTTGGGTGACCACACACGGCTTCGCCCTTAATGTGAATACGGACCTTAGCTTTTTTAATTTGATCATTGCCTGCGACGGCGAGCAGGTAACGTCAATGGAAGACTTACTCGGCCAGGAAGTAGACATGGGCGAGGTTGAAGATCGGATCGTCGAGCGATTTGCCAATGTTTTTCATATGAACGTAATTGAGTTTTCCCGGGCACTGGGTTAAACGCAAGGGGCGCAAACCTTTGTGCAAGATGCGTAAAGGGTGATTGCTTCCGCGACCCGCTATTCTTTGCGCGATCTTCCTGTTCTCTGCGGTTCAATGTACTAAGATGCTGACTCTTCAACTTATCCAGGAAGCTGCCGAGCGAATTGCTGGCCGGGTTCATCGCACGCCCTTGGTCACCTCGCGTTCATTCAATGAAGCAACGGGCAAGGAAGTTTTCCTCAAGTGTGAAAACTTGCAGCGCGCGGGCGCATTCAAAATTCGCGGCGCTACCAATAAGATTCAGTCCTTAACTGATGAAGAAAAGAAACGCGGCGTTGCGGCGTTTTCATCGGGCAATCACGCGCAGGCAGTGGCGCTGGCTGCGCGTGAGGCGGGTATTCGCGCGATCATCGCAATGCCCGATGATGCACCAGCGGCCAAGGTGGCGGCGACGCGCGGCTACGGCGCCGACATCATTTTCTATGATCGACTCAAACAGGATCGCGAAAAGGTGGCAATCGAAATTGCTGAGCGCGAAGGGCGCGTCATGGTGCCGCCTTATGACGACTACCTGATTCTTGCGGGCCAGGGGACTTGTGGCCTGGAGTTTTTGGAAGAAGTTCCCGATCTCGACTGCCTGCTCGCGCCGTGTAGTGGTGGCGGGCTGTTCGCGGGAGTAAGCACTGCCGCAAAAGCATTGAACTCGCACATACGCTGTTTCCCGGTTGAACCTGACACTGCTGACGACACGCGCCAATCGTTTTTAAAGGGCGAGCGCGTCTCGATTCCGCCGCCGCCAACGATCGCGGATGGCCTCCGGGTACAGTCGCCTGGAACATTGACGTTTCCAATATTGCAAAAAACTGCCGAGGATGTTTTGACAGTCTCCGATGAGGAGATCGTTGAAACAATTAAGTTCATTCTCTTTCGAATGAAGTTGTTGGTTGAACCTTCCGGCGCCGCCGCCGCTGCTGCTGTGCTAACTGGAAAGCTACCAGTCGATACGAAGCGCGTTGGGGTTGTGATTTCGGGTGGTAATATCGATGCCGAGCTTCTTTCGCAACTCCTGAAGTGATATGGAAAATCTTTTTGGACTAGCGCTGTTGCTCTGGCTGGATGCGCGGCCCGATCCGGTGCACCCACTCCCCTGGGGCGCTTTGATTGGCCGAGTCACGCTAACAATCCGAACCAACTCCAGGCATTCACGATCTCACCGATACCAAAGGAAGCAAGGTTGGCAATGATGATGGCGAGGAAGTCGCGAATTGAAGCTTTGTCCAACACTTCACCTTTACCGAACGCCAGCCAGAATAGAATGCACTCCGCAACGGGCGCGAACGTTTCCGCCACAACCAAATAAAGCGCGCGTGAATCCGCGGAGAAAAGAAGTGGCAAGACCAGCGTGACGATTGGATAGGTGCACGCAGTCAACCAAACTCCGGCGAAAAGTTTTCGCCTTAGCGGATGGCGACGAGATAAGCCTACGCATAGAATCGGCGTCTCAATCAGAATTGTCAGCAGGTAACCAAGCGGCAGGAAGCGCCAGAGTTCGGAGGGTGGCATATGCATTCAGGGGCAGACGGCAGGAGCAGCAAGCAATCAAAGAACATCTAGTTGTTCCTGCCGACTGCTCCTGCCGTCTGCCCCTGGTGGTTCTAAAGCATTTTTAGCAAAAATGGCGCTTCAGCTAAAACGTGCGCGATTGCCACTGTGAAGTAAATGTCGCGGGTGGTTGCATAGTCGACAGAAAAACCAATCCAAAGTATCGCGACGAGAAAAACTCCGAAGCCGAGCGCCGTCACAACTAGTTTGGGAAAGCCTCGCGGGTGACAAGCCAGCGGCAAAGTCTGTACTTCCCAAATGCGTCCGCATTCGCGAAGTGTCTCTGTAGATTTAGCCAGCGGCCCAATTAGCGGCAGCGCTATTAGCCAGACGCCATAGTGCAGCATCTCCAGGAAGACGTGGATAGCAACTAGCAGGTGACTCGAAATATTCGGCAGCAACTGTGCACCGGCATGTTGGGTAATTCTCCAGAACAGTCCGTTGTCGTCTGACAGCGCCGGCGTTCGCGCCAGTTGCCAAAACATTCCGGCCACGAGCAGCGGCAATAAGCAAAGGCAACGTCGATAAGCGCGCAACCAGGCAGGGCGGATGCGGCGCAGGTGACGATCCAAAAACCATAGCGCCACGAGCGGATGCAGGTAAACAATTGCCAGACTGAAGAACTCAGGCACTACCCAGTTTATTGAACACAAACCGAGCGTAACCGGAATGGCCCACGACCAATCGTGCTTACGTTTTTGTTTGCCACGCAGCCAGACGAGGGACCCGAGCCAAAGCAGCAGGACTGTGTTCCAGGACGCGAGGATCATAGGCCAGGCGTAGTCCGGCCAAAGATTGAAGGCATAGAGCACGGGCAATGCGGCATACGCCAAGGTCAGAAATCCGATGCCCGCAAAGGCTGTGAGGAAAAACTTTCGCGACTTGCCGAACCGTACTGGTAGGCGCATCAGGAAATAGCGCAACTCAAACCAGTTGTGCGGGCCGGCAAAGAAGAAGACAGTGATAATGGAAAACTGTAAGGGCAACCAACTTGCCAACATTGCAGAAAGGCAGGCACACACGATCAATATCCCAACAAAAAATCGTATGGTCAGCGGGTGACCGGCGGTGAGTTTGCGCGGGCGCCACGCCGCCAAATCGATGTTGGCAGTGCGTTCCATTTCTGGTTCCTTCAGTTTCCGTCAGCTATTCAGGTCTGATCGGGATGATCAGTTTCATTCCCGAGCCATCGCTCGAGTCAGGCACGATTTCAATGTCGATGCCGCCATACGTGGTAGTACCCTTGCCCAGGTTTTGCGGTAACTTACGCCAGCTCCATACCCCCGGCGGGCCGGCGTTAGCGCGTGCTAAGATTGCCGCTCCACCAATCACCGCCGCGCCCATTAACAAAGCGGCAATGGCTTTTTGCCCTCGCGTCTGCACTGATCGCGCCAGCCAGACGCCGGCAAACGAAAGCGATAAAAACATGAACACGCCGGCCAGCATTGTCCGCGTCGAACTATGTACGATGCGTTGCGCCATCGACTCATTAGCGGGAGTGTTTGTCAACGCGGCTCGCAGTTCCTGCAAACTGCTTTGTGAAATCTGCAAACGTGCTTCGTAAGACTTGCTGTCAGGAACGATCCTGAGACTGGTGTGTAGCACGACTCGTGGTTCTTCCGGCGATGCCTTTGGCCGAGCGATGTCGGCCTGAGCGGGCCTGGTGGTCGTCAGCAGCAAACACAGAATGCAAAGACTGAAAAGCTGTTTCATGGGATAGCCTCCGGTGGTTGGGCAAGTAGTCTGGCTTGCCAATGTCGAGAAATGCCGCGCAGTATAACGCAAAAACCGGTGGGAGAGCGGCCACAGTTGAACGCGGACAAATATTTACTTAACTGCTTGAGGATCTTCAGATCGGTTCTTCATCCATGTGAATCTGCGGCCTATGAAGGCTCGCGCGCCTTCAGTGTCTTATCGATTCTTGCGATGCTAGAATGTGCGATAACAGTTGGCTAACAATGAATCAGGGAGAAACCTTGTCTCGCGAACTTCGAGTAATAAGCAACAGTCCCAGGCCGCGCCAGCCAAAACCCGAATGGTTAAAGATTCGACTGGGCGATCCGGCTAATCAGAATCACGTCTTGCAACTGATTGAGGGGTTGAACCTGCATACGGTTTGCCAAGAGGCCCGTTGTCCCAACATCTTCGAATGCTGGTCTGATCGCACGGCCACGTTCATGCTCGGCGGAGACATTTGCACACGCCACTGTGGTTTTTGCGCGGTCGGCAAGGGAGAGCCAGGCTCGCTTGACCCTGAAGAACCCCGCCACGTGGCGGCAGCAGTCCGTCAACTCAATCTTGCCCACACGGTAATCACCTCAGTTAACCGCGACGATCTGCCGGACGGAGGCGCCGCGCATTGGGCCGAAACCGTGCGGCAGGTACGCGTCCTAAATCCTGAGTGCCGGATCGAAGTTTTGATTCCTGATTTTAATGGCGATGAAACGGCGCTCAATACAGTGCTCGATTCTGAGCCTGACGTCTTGAATCACAATACCGAAACTGTCGCGCGGCTTTACCGGCGCGTTAGACCTGACGCCGGTTATCAACAGTCGTTAACGCTGCTGCGACGCGCCGCGGCAAGACGCGACCAGGAAGCGCGCGGCATGTTAACCAAGAGCGGGATCATGGTTGGCTTGGGCGAGACGTTTGACGAAGTCGTAGATCTGATGAAGGACCTGCGCGCGGTTTCCTGCGACATCATGACTATTGGTCAATACCTACAACCTCACGCGCGTAGACTGCCGGTGGAGCGCTACGTCACGCCGGAGGAATTCGATCGTTGGCGCGACCTTGGCATGGAGATGGGATTTCATCATGTCGAATCAAGCCCGCTGACGCGCTCTTCATACCATGCACGACAACAGGCTGAGCCAACAGGAAAAGCTGGAAACGAGCCGCAGCTTTATGCGGACGCACGCAGATAGATAGAAAGCAAAAAAACCACTGCATTGGCGTCAATACGTTGGTAACGTAGGTCCGCTTCCCAGTAGGCTCCCTTTACCCAGTTTTCATTAACGTCTGAATCCGCATGCATCGGCGGCAAACAATTTCATGAAAGCAGTCGTCTTCAATAGGCATGGCGGGCCGGAAGTTTTGGAATGCGCCGAGGTGCCGGATCCAACTATTAAGGCAAACGAAGTTTTGGTTGAAGTGAAGGCCTGCTCGTTGAATCATCTTGACGTTTGGGCGCGTGGAGGACTGCCGGGAATTGAGATTCCGCTACCACACATACTCGGTAATGACATCGCCGGTGTGGTGCGGGGGGTCGGTGAGCTGGTCTCCTGGGTGCGATCGGGAGACGAGGTAATGCTTCAACCAGGCATATCTTGCGGGCATTGCCTGGAGTGCCTCGCAGGGCGTGACAGTCTCTGCCGCGAATACGACATCCTGGGCTATCGTCGCGATGGCGGTTATGCTCAGCTCGTCGCCGCGCCGGCCGTGAATGTTATTCCAAAGCCGAAAAATTTGAGTTGGGAAGAAGCTGCTGCCTTGCCACTGGTGACCCTTACCGCCTGGCATATGCTGGTGAGTCGCGCGTCTGTTCAGCCGGGTGAAGATGTTTTGATTCATGCGGCGGGAAGCGGTGTCGGTTCACTCGGAATCCAGGTTGCCAAACTTCGCGGCGCGCGCGTGATCGCTACCGCGAGTTCAGACGAAAAGCTTGCGAAAGCTAAGGAACTGGGCGCGGACGAGATCGTGAACTACACAAACGCTGATTGGCCTAAGGACGTTAAGCGGTTGACTAATAGACGGGGAGTCGATGTAGTGTTCGAGCACACTGGAGCGTCGACCTGGTCCGGATCGATTGCCTCATTAAAAAGCAATGGGCGTCTGGTAACGTGCGGTGCCACCAGCGGCTTCGCGGCGCAAACCGATATTCGTCAGATTTTCTATCGGCATCTAACAATTCTCGGATCGTTCATGGGCTCAAAGAGTGAGTTGCTGGAGGCCATGAAATTCGTCGAGAGCGGAAAGATTCGCCCCGTGGTCGATCAGATTTTGCCACTCGTGGAAGCTCGCCGCGCGCACGAGTTGATGGAGGACCGCGCGCAGTTTGGTAAACTTGTGCTCCTGCCGTGATTGCCAAGCCATGAAACTGCCGTTAATCCAATCTTAAACCAGGATCAGATTCAGTAAACTTTAGGAGAAATTTATGAACTCGCGTCTCAACACTTTTCGCGCACTTATCCTAGTCGCGCTGCTCATCGGCCTGCTGGCTTCATCTTTTGGCGCCCTTGCTCAGACTACTGCCACGACCTTGCCCAAGGGAATCACGTTCGTAACCTCTGTAGAAGGCATCAATGAGTACCGGCTGGCTAACGGTCTCCGCGTTCTTATGTTCCCCGATCAGAGTAAGCAAACCATAACCGTAAACATGACGTATCTCGTCGGTTCAGCGACAGAAAATTACGGTGAGACGGGAATGGCTCATCTGCTTGAGCACATGGTTTTCAAAGGCACGCCAAAACATACGAATGTCCCGCAAGAGTTGACCTCGCATGGTACTCGTCCCAACGGGTCGACTTGGTCTGATCGCACTAACTACTTCGAAACTTTCGCTGCTACTGACGAGAACCTTAACTGGGCGCTCGATCTTGAATCCGACCGCATGATCAACTCTTTCATCGCGAAGAAAGATCTGGATAGCGAGATGACCGTCGTACGTAACGAATTTGAACTGGGCGAGAACAGCCCTTTCAACGTTTTGCTCGAGCGCTCAATGGCCGCGTCTTACATCTGGCATAACTACGGCAAGACTACAATTGGCGCACGCAGCGACATTGAAAACGTGCCGATCGAACGGCTACAGGCGTTTTATCGTACTTACTACCAACCGGATAACTCTGTGTTGCTCATCGCGGGCAAGTTTGACGAACAGAAAACGCTCGGGCTCGTGGACAAATATTTCTCGCCCATTCCACGCCCGACACGCACGCTGCAGAAAATCTATACCGTAGAGCCCACGCAGGATGGTGAACGCTCAGTAACGCTGCGTCGCACGGGCGACACGCAACTGGTGCAGGCGCTCTATCATGTTCCCGCCGGATCACATCCGGACTTCGCCGCGATTGACATCATCGCTCAAATCCTGGGAGACACTCCTTCCGGCCGGCTGCATAAGGCACTCGTGGAATCGAAAAAGGCGAGTTCGATTTTTGGCTTCGACTTTCAATGGCACGACCCGACGCTGGCAATTTTCGGCGCCGAAGTTCGTCAGGGTGATTCGCTTGAGACGGCACGCGACACGCTGCTCGAAACCATTGAGGGCATCAGCGCGGCGCCGCCCACAAAAGACGAAGTCGAGCGCGCGCGGGCTCAATTATTGAAAAACATCGAGCTTACGCTAAATAACTCGGACCGCGTGGGAGTAACGTTGAGCGAGTTTATTGGTGCAGGCGACTGGCGCTTATTCTTCCTTCATCGCGACCGGTTGCGCAAAGTCACCCCCGAAGAGGTAACCCAGGTCGCGGCGCGCTATTTCAAACCGGCCAATCGCACGCTGGGACTCTTCATTCCCACAGCCAAACCCGACCGCGCGGAGATTCCCGCCACACCGGATCTGTCCGCGGCGTTGAAAGACTACAAGGGTGACCCGACCGTAGCGGCTGGCGAGGCTTTTGATCCATCGCCGGCCAACATTGAAGCGCGCACCGTGCGCGGTGACGCAGGCGGCATCAAGCTTGCACTCCTGCCGAAAAAGACACGGGGTGGCAAGGTGGTTGCACAGATGGTGCTGCGCTATGGCGACGAGAAGAGTTTGATGAATCGCTCTACGGACGCTCAACTCGCGGGCTCAATGTTGATGCGCGGTACCGCGAAGCATACACGCCAGCAGATCCAGGATGAGCTTGATCGTTTGAAGGCGCGCGCCAATGTTTTCGGAGGCGCAACGCAGGCCACGGTCATTATTGAAACAACACGTGAGAACCTGCCTGCCGTAATGCGTCTTATGGCAGAAGTGCTTCGGGAGCCTGCCTTTCCGGCGACGGAGTTTGAAATGCTCAAGCATGAGAACCTCACTAATATCGAACAACAGAAGAGCGAGCCGACGCAGATTGCTTTTACGGAGTTTAGCCGGCGGTTGAGTCCATTCCCCAAGGGTGACGTGCGCTACATCTCAAGTCCGGAGGAAAGTATTGCGGAGCTGAACGCCGCAACTCTCGAACAGGCGAAGCAGTTTTACAAAGACTTCTATGGCGCTTCAAACGCGCAGTTAACAGTGATTGGTGATTTCGACGACAAAGAAATTGCCAAACTGGCGGCGGAACTGTTCGGAAACTGGAAGAGTCCGAAACCCTTCGTGCGAGTGCCGAGTATCTACAAGGAAGTCGCCCCGGGCAATCAATCGTTTCCAACGCCCGACAAGGCCAACGCGTTTTTCGTTGCCGGTCTTAACCTGAAAATTCGCGATGACAACCCCGATTATCCCGCACTACTGTTGGGAAATTATATGCTCGGGGGCGGCTTCCTGAATTCGCGACTGTCTGCGCGCATTCGGCAGAAGGAGGGCTTGAGCTACGGGGTCGGCTCCGGCGTCAATATCAGCGCGCTTGATGAATACGGGCGCTTCACGGCTTCGGCGATCTACGCGCCGCAAAATGTAGAGAAGCTTGAGGCTGCGTTCAAGGAAGAGATCGCGCGAATGTTGAAGGATGGTTTCACAGCCGAAGAGGTCGAGGGCGCCAAGTCTGGCTACCTGCAATCGCGCCAGGTTAGTCGCGCTCAGGACAACGAGTTGGCAAGTCGTTTGAACAACTACCTGTTTTTAGGT
>DASWDX010000299.1:0-6002 GCA_036395055.1 Pyrinomonadaceae bacterium
GGATTTAGCTATGATTCGAAAGTTGAAATCAGGGAAGTATCGGCTCTACTCAAGGAAAAAAGATCCGAAGACCGGGAAGCGTAAGAATCTCGGCACATTCAATACGCGGGCAGCGGCTCAGAAACACGAGCGAGCAGTGCAATACTTCAAGCGACACTGAGTAACGCAAACTATTGGTTTGCGTACGATCAAGAACGGGAAGTCCAATCTTGAAGAGAGCGATTACGCAGGCAGAGCGCTGGGATTCAAACAAATCATCTTGGAAACTTCAAGCAAGCTCATTGCCGCCAACCGCCTCTATACTAGGTTTGGATTCAGGCCTGTGGTTTCAGATCACCTGGCCTCGCGAGCTGATCAAGCCTACAAACTCGATTTGGATACTTGACGCGGCTCTGCCGCCGCACAGTGCGGAAAGGCTGTGCCTTTCCGACGCTCTATATTTATTTTTTGGAGGCTGCGCCTCCTGAACCGGAGGCATAGCCTCCAATAATATTGATAGTGACTCGCGGTAAGGCTAAGCCTTACCGCACTGTGCGGCGGCAGAGCCGCGAACCGTTTTATTGACCAGCTCGCCAGAGCGACGATTAGTTTCAGTCGGAATAAAATCTTTTTCAGTGTTTCGACGTTAGACTCGAACAACTGAGCGCGCAGTCGATTTTCAACGAAGACGAAGATGTCAGAATCCGAAGGCCTGCCAATAACAACTGAATTCGCCCAGGCGACGTCCGGCGCTACGACCGCGGACGCCATTGCCACTGCGGACTCAACTGACGCTACAAGCGGCTCCGTCGCTGAGCCGCAAAGTTTATGGACTGCTATCCGCGAATCGCTGCGCGGCAGCCATCGTGACTACACCTCAGGACCGATAGGCCGTGCAATCATCATGCTCGCAATCCCGATGGTGTTGGAGATGTGCATGGAGAGCATCTTTGCTGTCGTCGACATCAAGTGGGTTTCCTATCTCGGGCCTGACGCGATGGCTACCGTCGGCCTTACAGAGTCGATATTGACTCTAATTTACGCGATAGCAATTGGATTGAGTATTGGCGCTACGGCAATGGTCGCGCGGCGAATCGGCGAACACAATCCTGACGGCGCCGCGCGTGCGGCAGTTCAGGCTCTCGCCTTAGCCTTGATCGTGGCGATCGTAATTGCACTGATTGGGGCGCCGCTCGCGCCAAAGTTGCTTTCGCTGATGGGCGCTTCGCCCCTGGTTGTAGCCCATGGCGCCGGATTTACCAGAGTCATGTTGGCGGGCAACGCAACGGTCGTAATGCTCTTTATGATCAACGCGATCTTTCGTGGCGCGGGCGATGCGGCAATTGCGATGCGTGTCTTGTGGTTGGCGAATGCCATCAACATCCTGCTTGGCCCATGTCTCATCTTTGGTCTGGGTCCGTTTCCAAAACTGGGCATAGTCGGAGCGGCAATTGCGACAAATATAGGTCGCGGCACCGGAGCGCTCTACGCATTCAGCCGGCTGACTCGCAGAGACGGACGATTCGAAATCAAGCGCAGCCATTTCCGAATAGAGCCGGCAATCATGGCGCGGATGGTGCGGCTCTCCGCGACTGGCACGTTCCAGGTATTTATCGGCATGGCTAGTTGGATTGGCCTGGTGCGCACGATCTCCAGTTTTGGCACCGATGCAGTTGCCGGCTACATAATCGGCATTCGCGTCATCCTTTTCGCGTTGCTGCCATCGTGGGGGATGTCAAACGCTGCGGCGACGATGGTCGGACAGGCGCTGGGCGCAAAGAAACCCGAGCGCGCTGAGCGTGCCGTCTGGAAAGCAGGTTTCTACAACCTGATCTTCCTGGGGTCGGTAGGGTTGATATTCGTTCTTTTCGCCAAACACATCATCGGCTTGTTCACCTCCGATCCAAAGGTCGTGCCTTATGGCGTGGATTGTTTGCGTATCGTTGCCTACGGTTTTCTCTTCTATGCCTATGGCATGGTCTTGACGCAGTCGTTCAATGGCGCCGGCGATACCTGGACGCCTACGATCATCAACTTATTTGTTTTCTGGTTATGGGAGCTTCCGCTCGCCTACGTGCTGGCAATCGTTTTTGGCTTAGGACCTCGCGGCGTATTCCTGGCTATTATGATTGCATTTTCAACCCTGGCGATCGTTAGTGCTTTAGTCTTTCGCAGAGGAAACTGGAAGGCCAAGGCAGTGTGAACTACACTAACCGCCAAGGTCAGGAGCGTTAATTGAATTTCGCTTAGATTGAAAGGCAGACTAGTCATCGCGCCACAATCCTTCTGTTCCCTTGCGTCTTGACGTCTTCGCGGTTGAGGTCGGTCTTTTAGCCTTGTATGCAACCAATCATCATGAAATTTGGCGGCACTTCCGTGGAAGGCGCTACCGCCTTCAAGAATGCCGCGCGTATTGTTTTTGACCGCCAGGCACTGCGACCGGTGGTGGTTGTTTCCGCCATGGCTGGATTTACCGACGCGCTCCTCGATAGTGTGCAACAAGCGTTGAGTATGGAAGCGGAAGGGGCGGCGGCGAAAAGCATAGAGGATCTTGAAAAACATTTCGATCGTCACGTACGAGTGATTGATGCGCTGTTACGTGAAGAAACTGCGCCAATGCACGCGTTCGTGGACAAAGCGCGCGATGAGATCACCAAAATCCTCAACAAAGCGGCGGCCGAAGTTGGGGTTGATCACCAGCGACGCAAGTTTTTCGAGGATGCGATTGTTTCCTATGGTGAGCGGCTGTCGGCAGCGGTGCTTGCAGCAGTGCTCCGGGAAAACAAAATTGTGAGCCGAGATGTTGATCCGCGACGTTGCATTATTACGAGCGATGATTACGGTTGCGCGATCCCGTTAATGGGTGAAACTTTTCGCAGCACGCGGGAACAACTGCAACCCCTCCTCGAAGCGTCGTCTGTTCCCGTGCTTGGAGGTTTTGTCGGATCCACGACGACGGGAGAGACGACGACACTCGGACGTGGTGGTTCAGACTATACTGCCGCACTGATTGGCGCTGCCCTGGAAGCGAAGGAAATTCAAATCTGGACCGACGTGCCGGGTGTGTTGACAGCGGATCCCCGTCTCGTATCACACGCTCGGACAGTGCCACACCTCTCTTTCGAGGAAGCGGCAGAATTAGCTTACTTCGGCGCTAAAGTGCTCCATCCGAAGACCCTGCATCCGGCGATCGAAAGGGACATTCCCGTGCGCATCTGTAACTCGCGCGCCCAGGAGAGTGGCAGCACGTTGGTGGTTGGTGAGACAAAGAGATCGTCCCAGACAGTAAAGGCCATTGCGCACAAGACCGGAGTGACAACCGTTCAGGTGACCTCTACGCGGATGCTTGGCGCGTATGGATTTTTGCGCGCCTTGTTCGAAATCTTTGACGAATACAAAACCGCCGTGGACGTTGTGACTACATCAGAAGTGAGTGTCTCGTTGTCACTTGATGACACAACTTCGCTACCGCAGATCGTGGCGCAATTGGAAAAACTCGGGACCGTCTCGATCGAAGAAGGACGCGCGATACTTTGTGTTGTCGGCGAAGGCTTGCGCAGTACGCCCGGTATTGCCGCGCGCATCTTCTCGACGATTAGCGACATTAATGTGTCGTTGATCTCGCAAGGCGCTTCGAGGATAAACCTTACCTTCGCCGTGGAAGAAGGACGTGTTCGCGAGGCTGTGGCCCGGCTTCACAAAGAATTCTTTGAAAGTTCAGAAAGCGAAGATGCCTGGCGGGAATTCAACGACCTTGGCGCCGGAGTTTCAGCATAATCTTTTATAACGCACACTGTTAGTTTGCGAACCGACGCCAGCGATCACGCGCAAACTAACAGTTTGCATTACAGTCAATGAACGTTTACGAACTAACGCGAAAGCTAATCGACATCCCATCAGTTACCGGTGAGGAGAAGCAGGTCGGACTGTTTCTGAAATCGCACCTTGAAGCATTGGGTTATGTTGTTGAGATGCAGAAAGTCGAACACGATCGTTTCAATGTGATTGCCACTAGCGGCGCCTGGCCGCGGGTTATGCTCTCAACACACATGGATACTGTGCCTCCGCATATCGCTTCCAGCGAAAATGAAGAAAAGATCTTCGGCCGTGGTGCCTGTGATGCGAAAGGAATCATCGCCGCGCAGATCGCGACTGCCGAGCGTCTTCGGGAGGAAGGCGTACAGGAACTGGGTTTGTTGTTTACGGTCGATGAAGAACAGGGAAGCGCGGGCGCGCAGGCTGCGAATAGAAACCCGCTCGAGCAGCCACCCAAATACCTGATCAATGGCGAACCTACCGATAACAAACTGGCGGTTGCGACCAGGGGATCGTTGAGATTGAAGCTGCGCACAAAGGGACGCGCCGCGCATTCGGCGTATCCTGAGCAGGGCGAGTCAGCCATTGAGAAAATGCTGGATGTCCTCGCGAGTATTCGCAAATGCGACTGGCCGGTGGATGAGCTGTTGGGTACCACCACTTGCAATATTGGCGTGATTAGTGGTGGCACGCGGGCGAATGTTGTGCCGGAAGAAGCTTTTGCTGATTTGCAGTTGCGGCTTGTGAGCGCCGCAGGTCCGGTAAAGACGATTCTTGAAAACGCGATCGCGGGGCGTGCTGAAGTTGATCTTTTGTCGGAGCATGAACCTGTTCACTTGCAAACGATCGCGGGCCTTGAGCAGTGCACGGTCCGCTTCACCACCGACATTCCCTATCTCTCGAAATGGGGCACACCGCTCTTACTAGGACCGGGATCGATTCTAAACGCGCATACCGATCACGAGTTTGTTGAGAAGCAGGAGCTCAGCGAGGCGGTGGACCTCTACGTCAGGCTCGCGCGCGTCCTGCTTGCAAGAGAACCCGCGGCCCGAGAGGCAATGGAAGGAGCGTCAAGATGAAGCTGGCTCTCATCGGCCATGGCGCGATGGGGCAGTTGGTAGAAACCCTGGCGCGCGCCGACGGTGACGAGATTGGCGCGACCTTAACGTCGAAGGATTCAGCGCGTAACAGCGACGAGTTGGCGGCACTTCTGCGCGGACATGACGTGGCTATTGATTTTTCGGCGGGCGCGGCGGTTGTGGCCCACGTTAAAGCCTGCGCGCGTGTAGCTGTCCCGCTGGTTCAGGGAACGACGGGTTGGAAGGACCACGAAGATGACGTGCGCCGATTTGTCGAAGAACACGATGGCGCCATGGTCTACGGCGCCAACTTTTCCATTGGTGTTAATGTTTTCTACCGGATCGTGGCTGAAGCGGCGAGGCTGTTTGCAGGTCTTGGTCAGTATGAAGCCTTCATCGAAGAGCAGCATCACTCGCGAAAGATTGACGCGCCTTCGGGTACGGCACTGAAATTAAAGAGCGTGATGGCCGAACACGGCAAAAACCCCATTTCGATCGCGTCAACGCGCGCCGGTCACATTCCCGGTACTCATCGAGTAGGATTCGATTCCGCCGCCGATCAGATCATGCTGACACACATGGCGCGATCGCGCGAGGGGTTCGCTGGCGGCGCGTTGCTGGCTGCACACTGGCTCATCGGTCGCACGGGCGTTTACGAATTTAGTGATGTGATTGATGAAATACTGACAAAGTGATGGGTGATGAGTGAGAAGTTAGATTTTCCATACGTCATTTCCCATTTTTCATTTGCCATTGAATTGTTCATGCTGAGCAAGCAAGTGGCGAAAATAATGAAAAATGACAAATGAAAAATGATGAATGGAAAATCGTCCTTGTCCTGCTGTTCAAACTGGAGGTACTACGATGACAAAAAAAATCGACTGGCTCCGCGGCTGCGCAACTGCGCTGGTGACGCCCTTCACGGCTGACGGAGCGGTAGACGAAGCCGCCCTAACACGTTTAATCGAATATCAGTTAGCCGGCGGTGTGAAATTGCTGGTTCCCTGTGGCACGACGGGCGAGAGCGCCACGATGACTGAGGAGGAAGATCAGCGCGTCATCAAACGGACAATTGAGCTGGCGCGCGGTCGCGCGCGCGTGATTGCCGGAACCGGCAGCAACTCAACC
>DASWDX010000300.1:0-5226 GCA_036395055.1 Pyrinomonadaceae bacterium
GCCTCGGCAATATCCATCGATGTTACCGACCCATATAGCGCGCCCTGCTCGCCGGCTTTGCGCTTAAACTCCAGGACCAGCTTGCCCAACTGTTCTGCTTGTCCCACGGCAGTTGAGCGCTCGTTCGCTTCCTTCTTTAGCAGTGCCGCGCGTTCCTGCTCAATCTGTTTGACGTTATTCGCAGTCGCTTCAACAGCCAGCTTGCGCGGCAAAAGATAATTGCGCGCGTATCCAGCCCGAACGCGAACTATCTCACCACGGGCGCCGAGATCATCAACGTCTTGTCTTAAAAGTATTTTAGTGTGCGCCATGCAGCAGCTCCTTCCTTAGTCCGTTCCCAGGTTCGCCATTAATCAGTCGTATATGGCAGCAACGCGATATTGCGCGCGCGTTTAATTGCCTCGGCAAGCATGCGCTGATGAATGGCGCAGTTTCCGGAAATCCGCCGGGGCAGAATCTTGCCGCGTTCAGGGATAAAGTTTCCCAGAAACCTGGCGTCCTTGAAGTCAATGATGTCTACCTTTTCAATACAGAAACGGCAGATTCGGCGCCGGCGCATGCGGCGACCGCCGCGACCCTGTGAAGGACGACCACGGTCGAAATCATCATCGCCGTTGTAGCGGCGTCCCCGGTCTTCATAATTTGTCGACATAGTTACCTCTTAAGCAGTAAATCGTGAATAGTAAATAGTGGCTGGGCAAAGCCAGCGAGTCGGAGACCAACTTCGATATCGGCTCAGCCGATCTGGCCTCAACCGTCCGCACCTCCGCGTTAAGCGGCGTCTTCCTCTGCTTCGACGGGTTCGGGCCGAGCAAACTCAGCCGCGGAACCTCGCCGTTGTTCGCTCTGACCACCCGGCCTTTTCGCAGCCTTACGAGCGCGCTTAGCTTTAAACTTTTCAGCCCGACGACGATCCTCATCAACCCGCACTGTGATATAGCGAATAATGCGATCGTTTACGCGCATGCGGCGCTCCAACTCGGCAATCTCTTTCCCCGATCCTTCAATCTCCAATAGCACAAAACTGCCTTCGGTCTTATGAAGAATCTCGTAGGCCAGTTGCCGCCTGCCCATACTTTCGGTTTTGGTGACGGTGCCACCCTGATCCGTAGCAATCTGCTTCAGGCTTTCGGTAAGCCGCGTCACCTCATCATCGTCCGCCGTCGGGTCCACGATGAACACCACTTCGTATTGTCTTTGCGTATCCAAATCAATCTCCTCGTGAATAGTGAATCGTAAATCGTAAATAGTTTCGGAAAGTCGGCGACGAGTTATTTTTGTCGCAGATCGTCAATCGTAAAAGAGCTGGGCCGCGGGCGCCGAGACTATTTATGATTTACTATTTACGATTCACGAGTTGTAATCCGTCATAGCTTTCAACACACCATCCTGGAGGATGGCACGCAGCGCCTTAGCGCTTCTCTCTAAAATCTTTTCAACTTCCGGGCGGGCAGCACCGGGAAATGAATCGAGCACGAATCGTTTCGCGTCAGAGATCGGATGTTCAGGCTGGATGCCAATGCGCAGCCGCGTAAACTCATTGGTACCGACCGTCGCGATTATCGACTTCAGGCCATTGTGCCCGCCGGCCGAACCCCTTGCTCGAATTCGAATCGTTCCAAACGGTAATGCTAAATCATCCGAAATCACGATTAAGTTCTCGCCCGGTTTTTCAAGCTTATGTTTCGCCAGCAGACAGGCAACGGCTTCACCGCTCAGGTTCATGTAGGTCTGCGGCTTCACCAACTTGACGCCGCAATCTTCAATTTCACCGCTGCCAATCAGCGACTGGCATTCGCGGCGCTTTACGCCAATGCCTTCATCGCCAGCTAGTTTGTCAATCACCATGAACCCGAGGTTATGGCGCGACCACTCGTACTCTTTGCCGGGATTTCCAAGACCAATAATCAGACGCATCTCATTGCCAATTCTGATTTGGTCTCAGGTCTTAGGGCCTTAGGACTTTTTCGCGAGCCCAACCAAGCTCATCTCCGGAACCAAAGACTCAAGTCCAAAATCCAGAAAACAAGACCTCCAGACTATTCCTTCTTGCCCTTCTCGCCTTCTCCAACTTCTTCCTCTTCCTTCTTGCCCTTACCGATTACTTCCGGCTCGGCGGGAGCTTCCTCCTCCACGGCAGGAGCGGCAACCGGCTCTTCCTTAACTATGCTCACAGTTGCAATCACGGTCTCAGGCAGATCAAGTATTTCGATGCCTTCGGCGACTTCGATATCGGATATGTGGAGCACATCATGAACGCCCAGATTTGAAACATCCACGTTGATGACGTCGGGAATTTCCCGTGGCTCGCAGCGAATTTCAATCTCGCGAATGACCTGCTCGAGTACGCCCTGCTCTTCGCGAACACCCACAGCCTCGCCGACAAGATGCAGCGGCACGGTAACTTCAATCTTCTGGCCTTTCACCAGCCTGGTGAGATCCGCATGGATAAGACGGCCACGAACCGGATCTACCTGGCGTTCATGAAACATCACCTCACTGGCTCCAACACCTTCAATCTCGAGCGTGAAGATCGTGTTGCGGCCAGACTCGGAGCGAAGAATCGCGGCCAGCTCGCTTAACGGCGCGAGCGCCGCCACGCTGCCGCCCTCGCCTCCATAAACGGAAACTGGAACTAATCCCGCGCGTCGCGCGCGTCGTGCATCATTTTTGCCGCGACCTTCTCGGGTTTTTGCGCGAACCGTAATGTCTTTCTGTTCTGCCATGACTACTCCCTCCTTACAGACGTACAGCGATCAACTGAGGATTTTCGATTTTTGATTTGCGATTTAGGAATCATCACCATCGTCGTGACGACTTCAATCGAAAATCCAAACTCAGAAATCGAAAATCTGCGGTTGACCGCTGATGGACTTCTATTTAAGCCATCAGTGTTTGCCCTTCGCTATACGAAGAGCGAGGAAACGCTGGTTTCCTCGTGGATCGACTTGATCGCTTTCGCCAGAAGCGGCGCGATACTAAGTACTTTTATCTTATTCAACTCGCACGCGTGATCGCGTAGCGGAATCGTATTCGTAACCATTATTTGCTCGATCTCAGATTCATCGAGCTGCTTTACCGCCTGACCGGACAAAACTGCGTGCGTGAAGCAAGCATCAATCCTCTCGGCTCCAGCATTCTTCAACGCCTTGGCCACTTTCGTCAACGAGCCACCGGTGTCGCACATGTCGTCGACAATCAAACAACTGCGACCGCGCACGTCGCCGACGACGTTCATCACCTCGGCTACGTTCGCTTTCTCACGCCGCTTATCACACAGTGCCAATTCTGCATCCAGTCGTTTGGCATATGCACGTGCCCGTTCGGCGCCACCCGTGTCAGGCGCAACCACCGTCAGGTTCTGCAGCGGATTCTCCTGATAGTAACCAATCATAACCGGCGCCGAGTAAAGGTGGTCAACCGGGATATCAAAGAACCCCTGGATTTGCGCGGCATGCAGGTCTATCGTCAACAAGCGATCGGCGCCGGCCACCGTAATCAGGTTCGCCACCAGCCTGGCTGAAATGGGAACCCGCGGCCGATCCTTTTTGTCCGAGCGACCATAACCGTAGTAAGGAATAACTGCCGTTATGCGCTCGGCGGATGATCGGCGAAACGCATCGAGCATTATCAGCAGCTCCATCAAATGCTCGTCAGTTGGCGGACAGGTTGGCTGAACGATAAAGACATCACCGCCGCGTACGTTCTCGTCAATCTGGAAATTGAATTCCCCATCCGAGAATCGTTCCGCAAAAGCCCGACCCATGTCGCAACCGAGATGGCGAGCAATCTCCTCCGCCAGTTTCGGATTAGCGTTTCCCGAAAAGACCTTAATGCCGCCAGTTGTTCCCATAAGAATTTAGAGTTTCGCGTTTCAAGTTCCGGGTTTCGAGTTCTTTTATTTCAACTCGAAACTCGAAACTCGAAACTTAAAAGATGGCTGGGGCGGGAGGATTCGAACCTACGAATGCCGGTTCCAAAGACCGGTGCCTTACCACTTGGCTACGCCCCAATATCGGATCCAGAGTTGAAAGAGCGTAAGAATGGAATATCCCATAAATCCACAGCATGAAGGTATTCATTCCGCGACACTGTAACACAGGGGAAGATGCGCCAGCCTGCTTCCAGTTTGATTTCGGCAACGGCACGCTGTTGGTCTTCGCTATCGGCAAAGATACCAAATACGCTCGAACCACTTCCAGCTAATAAAGCGCCAAGAGCACCAGCCTGAAGTAGGGTTTCTTTAGTTCGTCTAATCTCAGGCTCAATATCAAAGATCACCGACTCGAAATCGTTCTTCAAGCCCTTCTGCAGATCTTCCGGCAGAGACCACGGTTGCGAATATCGTGATTTTCCCTCGCCACGCGAACTAGAAAGAATAGGGTCGACGTTAGATGTTGTCAAGGCAGGCGAACTCAACGCGGCATATGCTTCAGCAGTTGAAACGCGGACCTTGGGTGTGAGCACGATAAGGTGCTCAACGCCGCTATCCGGAGTGTCCGGTAGCGAAGAAACCGTCGCGCCTGTTCCTGTTGCCAGCGCCCGACCACCCGAGAGGAAAAACGGCACATCGGCTCCCAGGGTGGCGCCAATCTCGAGAAGCAAGGAAGCAGTCGATTTAACGCTCCACAGATGCGACAGCGCTAGCAAAGAGACGGCAGCGTTTGATGAAGCCCCGCCGAGACCGGCCTTTGCAGGAATCCTTTTCTCAAGTCGAATGCGCGCACCCTGCTCGACTTTGAAGCGATCTTTCAATACAAGAGCGGCGCGGACGATAAGGTTTTCGTCATCTGTTGGAATATCCGGTTCATCGCAATCAAGTGTTATCGAGCCATCTCCACTCAGCTCAAAGTGAAGATCGTCGTGAAGTGAAATTGTTTGCAGCAGGGTTCTTACTTCGTGATAACCGTCGGGGCGTTTGCCGAGGATTTCCAGACTCCAATTGATCTTGGCGAATGAAGGAAGGGTAAGAGAGGGTTGACTCACCTTTGGGGCGGTTGGCTCTACAAATTCGTTAGCCGCCACCGATAACGAAGGCGGATGCGTCTAGCGAGCGATGAAAACCTGAGTTAGATAAACGCCGCCATCAGCGGAAACATAACTACCAATCGCTGAGGCTTGAAAGCCGACATACAAAATGTTCGCGCGATGTCCGGAAGAAATCATCCATCGCTCAACGGCGAACGCTCCCGGATCATCATAGCCCTTATTATACGCGATGTTCTC
>DASWDX010000301.1:0-6355 GCA_036395055.1 Pyrinomonadaceae bacterium
TGTTCGTGTAGAGCCTGAAATGTGGTGCAGCTTTCACGGACGTGATGACCGATCCTGCTACGACGATCAATGTCAGCGCCGCGGGCACATAAACTTTGGGCCATTCTGCAGCGAGCAACTTAGAGAGTTGTTGCCCAAACCAGCGACCGGCAGCTTGCACTCCGATGGCTGAGGTGACGAGCACCGCCGGCAGTATGCTGGTAAAGTAACGAGTAAACTTACCGCCGCCCCAAGAGAAAGTCATCATCCATAAAAACATCCACACGATAAGAAAATAACGTCCATCTCCAAGCTTGCGACGAAACAGCAGCGGCAAGCCCACCAGGAAACCGGCAACGGTTAATAAGGGCAGTTTGACCGCAAGGAAGACATGGTAAAAGTACCAGGGTATTCCCTGTAGCCAGTCAGTAAATCGATGCGAATAGATCTTCCCCATGAACTCATAACCATCGTGACCGATAAGCTTCTGACCTGCGAACTGAGAGATCTGGTGCCACGTGGCGGGGAATAGAATGGTTGGACTCAAGATCAACAATACGATCCCCATAAGCGTGTAGAATTTGAGCAACCGTATTTTTCCCAGCCGCCAACGGGTTTCAGACAGTCCCTGAAACATGTAGTAGTAGCAAGCACTCACGGCCAACAGCTGAGGTAAATATTTTGACGCCAGCATAGCGCCAAAGGCAGCGGCGGATGCCCAATAGAATTTTTCGGGGCGTCGGTGCGGCTGGCTTTCGGCGACGCGCTGACCGTAGAGCCAGAAAAGGTTTGCCAGAAGAAAAAAGAACACCAGAAAAGTATCTTCTTTGGCTATTCGATTAAAACCGATACTGCCTGGATCAAACGTCCACAAAGCCGCTGCAACCAATCCTACTTCAGTGCCGAACAGCTCGGCTGCCAACAGATAAATTAGAATGGCCGTGAGAGCCCCAAACATAGCGCTCGGTAAACGCAATGCCGTTTCGGGCGAGATTTGGTGGCGGCCGCCAAGCCAGGAAACGCTGTTCCATTTGTCTGCGAAGACGAGGCTGCCGGTTTGCAATGCCTTCATCAGCAGCGGGTGCTCACTGTTAGCCGACGTCAACCCGTGCTCGCGATAGTCTGCGACGGCCTGAAGTTTGTTCAGTTCGTCTTCGCTCAAGCCTTCAGAGCTGAGGTTCGCCATCCTTAAGCCAAAACCGACCAACACCAGCGCTGCGAGACTAGCAACCAGCAAGCTTTTGCTTAATGATTTGCTTAATGAGACGAGGCTCCGGCCCGCGAAAAGGTCCGGTCTGAGGCCCGCTGTAACGATTGCATCAACTCTACTGGCCAAGGTTCTTAGTCCTTCAGTCTTATCTATTCCCACAAGTTACCCGATTCTGGTTGGACAAAGGCGTCCGACAAAAGGGGCAAGCGTAGCGCGATTCAAATATTGGCGCAACCGCGGGCCAGAAACTGGGGTCAACGGCGCTGAAGGCTTGCAATTCAGCGAAAAATCGGCGAACATTCGCGACGTTTTGTGACCCTTGATTAGCAGTGGCTGGCGGCTTTCAACCTGACCCGCGGTCGATTCGATCAATCGAATAGTTTGCAAACTTCTTTTTAGTCCGGAAATTTATTGTCCACCGCGCAAGTCTTGCGTGATCGTCTAAATCTGGAGAGATAACGTCATGGCTGAAATCCAGGAGAACCTTGAAGCGGGAAGCTCCGCGCAACCCTTCCGCATAGATCAAAAGCTTCATCAAATACTTTACAAAGCAGAAGCGGCCCCCAAGCTTGAACCAATGCCGGAGGAAGTTCTACCGGAACCGGTTTATCCACAGAAACCCGATCCGGTGCCGATGACCCGCAAGGAATATCAGAAGTTCAACGCCATTCGGACCTGGAAGAGTTGGGGTTCTCCTTATTTTAAGTCGCGCTGGCACAGCGCCGAGTTGCGTCCGATCATTCCTTATCTGTTCACCGAATGGAAATGCAATCTTGATTGCCACTATTGCTGGTCTTACAACAATGCCGTGAAGGGAATGACTGAGGACGTCGCCAAGCGTTCCATCGATTGGCTTCATTCGATTGGCGCGCGCGTACTCGCGCTGATGGGTGGCGAGCCACTGCTGCGGCCCAAGTTTATCCACAAGATTGTCGATTACAGCGCTAAGCGAGACATCTTCGTCTACCTGCCGACCAACGGCCGCTTGATGAAGCCTGATGTAATCGATCGTCTCGGCGACGCGGGCATCGCGACTTTTAATCTGGCGGTTGATTCGGTTAAGGAACGCAAGTCTCTGCCGAAAGCGCTGGACCCCATTCGCCCTTACTTCGATTACCTCGTAAAGCGCCAGCATCATTACGGCTACTCAGTCATGTTTAATATCAACATCTGCCATAACAATATGGACGATGTGAAAGAGTTGACCGAGATTGCTCACGATAACGGCATCGCCACGGACTATCACGTGAACGAAACGCCGATGATGGAGCAGACCCACTTCAAACACCTTAACGAGAATCAAACTTATCTGACGCCCGACGACTGGCCGAAGGTTGATGCTCTGCTCGATTACTTGCAGGACCTGCGGGTCAACCATGGCTATAAGATGGCGAATCCGACCCAGCACATGGAAGACATGAAACTGCTCATGCGCGGGCAGGTTCCACCCTGGCAGTGCCGCGCTGGACAGAATTCACTGATCATTCGCACGGATGGTTCGCTGGCGCCGTGTTTCCCGATGTATTCTGCCACCCACGATTGGGGCACCGTCGGCAATCACAAGTTCGATGTTAAGCAATTGGACGAGATGAAAGTGGAATGTACGAAGCACTGTCTTTCAACTTGCAACTACATCCTCGGCTATTGCTACGACAACATGCGCGTCATCAGTTGGGGACTCAAGCAGGCGCTGCATGGATTCAAGGGAGCGAGTAACGGTTTCTAAACGGTCGTGCAGCTACCAAACGGAAACCGGAGTCAGTGGTTCTGGCTCCGGTTTTCTATTCCTGTAGCGTGGCCAACCAGCGGGGGCAAGCCACCCTTCCTAACCACGAACTGATTAGATTTGAGCTCCGCTTCATGACCAAAAGGCTTTCAAGGCGAATTTACCAAAGCTCCTCAGATAACCTCTAAGGTCGGGAAGGTGGGCTTGCCCCCGCTGGTTGGTAACACTCCAACCACTGCTGAGCATCAGACCACACGTCCGCCCCGCATTGTGAGGATGCCAACTACCAAATTGACACCGACGCCGGTCGCAATCGCTATCCAGTATCGCTTTTTGTTGACGGCATTTCTAAAGCGAAACAATGTAAAGACGCCCAGCGGTATCCAAATGAAAATTGACGACCACAGACCTGGTCCGTATCTCATAATGCTCAGCGCCGTTACGGTGTGAGTGATGCCGTTGACCAGCACAATGCTTCCCAGAATGATGAGCATCATCTGCGGAAAATTGAAGCGCCGGGCGAGAATCACGCCAACAGTGACTAAAACGACGCCCACGCTCTGCGCCACCAGAAACCTGGCGGTCGACATATGCACGCCTCTGAGTCGCAGGATATAAGCCGGATAACCTTCGCCGCCCCAATATTCCTCCGCGATATGAATAAGATAAGTGATGGGAAACACCCACAGCCAAAAATTTACCGCGGAGATTGAGGCGGAGTTTGTTTCAGTGTTCATAGGAGCGATATTGATCTTGAAGAAGCCTGACTGTTATATCAGAGCTGTCAACAAGAGTGAGATTCATGTCAGTACCACCTGCGGTAGCGGGTGGGTTGAACACAGGCCACCTGAACCCGCCCGCTACCGCAGGCGGTACTGACAGTTCCGTGTGCAACCTAACATGGTTTCGAGCAACAGCCCCCTGCCAACGAACCAGCCGGCCCCAGGATTAGCGCGCCGCCTGGGCCTTTTTGACGCCACCATGATCGTGATGGGCGGCATCATCGGCTCCGGCATCTTTATCAATCCTTACGTCGTTGCCCGCCGGGTTACTACACCGTTTTTGATTCTTACCGTTTGGGCCCTCGGCGGACTCATCGCGCTGGCAGCCGCATTTATTTGGGCGGAACTGGCGGCACTGCGGCCTGAAGTGGGTGGCCAGTACGCCTATCTTCGCGAGGCTTATCATCCGCTGGTGGCGTTTCTTTACGGTTGGGGATTGCTCCTTGTTATTCAAAGCGGCGGTATGGCGGCAGTCGCGGTAACTTTCGCGCGTTACTTTCTTGAACTCACAAGCCTTCCTGTCGCTGATTGGATGGTTGCCATCATAGCGCTCGCCAGTTTGACAGTAATCAATTGTTTGGGCGTTCGCGCCGGAAGCTCCGTACAAAGCTTACTAATGGTGTTGAAGATCATTGCAATTCTCGCGCTCATCCTGTGTGGACTCTTTCTGGCTGGGCCTCACTCGAGATCAGCAGTTACGCCTGGCGGCCTCCTGGATCGGCCCGTCTCATTCAATCTACTTACCGCGATAGGCGCAGCGATGGTGCCCGTGTTGTTTGCTTACGGCGGTTGGCAGACTGCCAGCTTCGTCTCGGGAGAGATACGCGAGCCGCGAAAAAATCTGCCGCGCGCGCTCATCATAGGCGTCGTCGGCGTCGTCATACTTTACCTCGGGGTAAACCTCGTCTGTGTCCGCGTGCTGGGAGTTTCCGGTCTTGCCAACACGACCACGCCCGCGTCGGATGTGATGCGGCTTGCGCTTGGCCCGGCAGGAGCGCGCGCAATTGCCGCCGGCATTGCCATCTCTACGCTGGGATTTCTGAGTCAGGGCATGCTCACCGCGCCGCGGGTTTATTTCGCGATGGCCGAAGACGGGCTTTTTTTCAAGAGTGTCGGTCGGCTGCATCCGACTACGCAAGTGCCGATCATGGCTATAGTTATTCAGGGATTACTGGCAATCGTGATTGCACTTTCGGGTCGCTACGAACAGATACTTAATTATGTGGTCTCAGTTGATTTCATATTCTTCGGCGCCACGGCTACCTGCATTTTTGTTTTTAGACGGAGGAAGACAGCCGTTCAAGCTGCTGAAAGCGTGAGAAGGATGGCGACCGTGCCGGGTCATCCCGTAACAACAGCACTCTTTGTGGCCGTCTGTTGGCTGGTAGTGGTCAATACGATCTATCGTTACCCGGAAAACACCTTGATAGGCTTAGCCATTCTGTTGGCAGGAATTCCAGTCTTCTTTTTCTGGCGCTGGAGAAACACAAAATGAATGCTGTCCAGGATCAGAGTCGCGCGAGAGCTTCGCGCTATATGCATTGGGCCAAGACGCGTTCGCGCGCGCGTTTTAACCTCGCCACCAGCGGGCTCGCGAATTTGAAGTTACAGGAGCTACAGGTCTCGCTCGATGATCTCGAAATTACCGGAGAGAGCGGTTACTGTTATCCACCGCTGATACAGGCGCTCGCTGATCGGTATCACGTTGACACTGGCTGCGTAGTGACAGCGGCTGGAACCTCATTCGCCAATCATCTCGCGCTGGCGGCGCTAATCAACCCCGGTGACGAGATACTGCTCGAGAGCCCCGCTTATGAGCCACTGCTGACCCTGGCCCACTACCTTGGCGCCGAGGTGAAACGCTTTCAGCGCCCGTTTGAGGATGGCTTCCGCATCTCGCCCAGCGAGATTGAGCGGAACATGAGCCCACGCACGCGACTAATTGTAATAACAAACTTCCACAATCCAACCGGAGTTCTGACTGATGACGACACGCTCAAGGAAATCGGCGAATTGGCCAAAAAGAGAAATGCCAGGGTGTTGGTCGATGAAGTCTATCTCCAGATGCTCTTCGCCGAGCGGCCGCGGACGGCCTTCAATTTGGGAAATCAATTTATCGTGACGAGCAGCCTGACAAAGGCATTTGGTCTAAGCGGACTGCGCTGCGGCTGGATTCTGGCCGAACCGGAACTTGCCAACAACATGTGGTTGCTGAACGATCTTTTTGCCGCAACCCCGGTGCACGCCGGGGAGCGGCTGAGCGTCGTAGCGCTCAAGCAACTGTCAAGTATCGCCGATCGCGCTCAAATCAGGCTGGATCGAAACCGACAATTGCTGAATCAGTTTCTTGATACGCGCGACGATCTGGAAACAATACGACCGTCCTTCGGCTCGATAATGTTTCCCCGTGTGAGGGAAGCAAGTTCTGAAACACTGTGCCACTTGTTAAGAGAGAAGTATGAAACGTCGGTGGTGCCTGGAAGGTTTTTTGAGCTGCCTGCTCACTTTCGTATTGGGCTGGGCGGAGACTCCGAAACGTTGGCGGAGGGACTTCGGCGAGTGGGAGCTGCGCTCGATGAAGTTAGCTTGTAACGGTCCGCGCCTACTGTTTGGCCTGATTCAACGTCAATCGCAGATGCTTTTAGGTCCGAAGGACTG
>DASWDX010000302.1:0-6164 GCA_036395055.1 Pyrinomonadaceae bacterium
AACCAGCCGCTCTTGTGATTGCTCGCGATATTTCTGACCTGCGCCGTGCTGAGGCTGAAGCAATAGCACACAAATCGTTTCTCGCGAGCATTGCGGACCGAACTCCCGATGAGATCTATGCGCTGGACACCCAAAGCCGCATCACCTGGATGAATGAACGAGCCGAAGCTGACAAGCTCTCAATGTCTCTCGGTGGCAGCTTTCTTGACATCGTCTCCGCCGATTCTCGCACTCTGACTGCAGAGAATGTACGCCGGACGCTGAGCGGCGACGACACTGAGTATGAAGTGCGTGTGATTCGCGTCGACGGGTCTACTCGCTATGCTGAAGCACACACATCGCCACTCTGGAAAGATGGTGAGATCGTTGGGGTGCTTGTTTTTCTCCGTGACGTTACTGACCGCAAGCGTGAACGCGAGCTAATGGCGCAATCAGACAAACTGCGTGCGGTCGGCGAGCTGGCGGCAGGCGTTGCTCACAATCTGAATAACTCGCTGACGGTAATTCAGGGCCGCGCCCAGCTCTTGTTGAGAAACTCCACTGATGAGTCGTCATCCAAGAGTTTGCAGATAATTACAAACGCGGTGGAAGACGGCACCAAGACGCTACGCCGAATACTGGAATTTGCCCGCCGCGATTCTGTCAGTGAGTTTGCTCCGGTGGAATTAGGTTATCTCGTGAGTTCCAGCATCGATATCGCCCGGCCGAAGTGGCAGAGTAAATCGCGGAAGAGCACTATCGAAGTCAAGATAGAAGGTAATGGACCGGTCTACGTGATGGGCGAACAAGCCGAACTGCGAGAAGTGGTACTAAATCTAATCTTCAACTCGGTAGATGCGATGCCCGAAGGCGGCATAATGGAAGTCGGAGTCCGCGCGGAAATTGAAAGCGGCTGTTTCTGGGTTGCCGACACCGGCTGCGGCATGCCGGCGGAAACCGTTTCCCGAATCTTCGAACCGTTTTTCACTACGAAAGGAAAACTCGGTAGCGGTCTCGGCCTTTCCGCGTCTCACGGAATTATCACGCGTCACAAAGGCGAGGTCGTCGTTGTCAGCGAGCCCGGTGAAGGAACTCGTTTCGAAGTGCGACTGCCTGTCTGCGATAAGAATGATAGATTCGTGAAACGGGCTGAAACTTCGGAAGCGGTTTGAACACCGCCTAATAGTTTCCAGGGCAATCTCTACGATTGTCCCAAGATCAAGCAGTAGAGTCTCCGAAAAGTACATGTGCCGGGATTCTCACGTTCTCCTTTTCTTCGATTAATCAGCTCCGGCATCACTTGATTGCCTTCAATCGGTCAAAGTGCTGCGCGTCCATTCTGAGGAACACGCGTTGCTCTGTCGGTCACTGGTGCAACCAAGCGAGATCGATTCTCGCGAGGTGATGAGCAAAGGAGGGTTCAATGGGTTTACCAAATAGAGACGAGCTTGAAGGAAAGTTTGATCAGGCAAAAGGCGCCACGAAAGAAACTGTGGGCCGAGCAGTCGACGATCGCGATCTCGAAGCAGAAGGCGATGCCGAACGCACCGGCGGTGAGGTGCAGGAAGGTTTCGGCAAAGCCAGACGTAAAGTCGGGGAGGCGATAGAAGACATCGGCGAATCAGTTCGCAAATAACCTGGTGACTTTCACTTCAGATACAAAAGGGCTTACGACGTTTCGCTTGTCGTAAGCCCTTTTCGTTCGTTTGAATCGGCTATGCTTGTTCGAACTCACTCAGCTCGCACGTGCTCACCTCCGAGCGCCTCAAGCAATTCTTCCAGTTTGTCTGTTTCCTCTTCCGACCTGGCCTCGACGCCCAGCAAGATAGCGCCACTGCGCAGTCCGGCCTCATAGACTTTAGCGCGATATTCCGGTATGCCGGCCCCGATTAGTGCGCCGATAACGCCGCCTGTCGCTGCGCCTGCACCGGCTCCGGCGAGTGCCGCCGCAATCGGGCCGGCAATTAGGAGATTCAATCCAGGCAGATAAATCGTACTAGCGACCGCCACGATCGTCGCCAACACCGCGCCAACAACACCGCCTACTGCGCCGCCAACGCCGGCGCCGTCTGCTGCATGGGTTCGTGCTTGCAGGGCAAACTCCTTGCTTCGCGTAGCGTCAGACATCATGACACTGATGTCGTCACGCGTATACCCACGCTTCATAATTGCATCAACCGCCGCCTCCGCGGCGAGACGATTCTTGAAAAGTCCTGTTACCAATTTTGGTTTCGCCATACGATTAATCCTCCTTCAGATTGCCACCCGTAACGCCCACAAAGAAAGGGAGAAGAGACATAAGGGCAACACGTGTGCCGAATGGTAGGATGAGTATTTGGCAGCCTTTGTGCGGGGCGTTAGGGTGGCTTCCCAGCCGGTAAGCAAACAGCGATCGGTCACTCTGTTTCGCTTCGGTACGCGGCATCATCAGGGTCCGAGGAAACAAGCAGGCGCGAATGTTCAGCTCCAGGGGTCTGCGCCTAAGTTTGCGGTTGTGCGGTTAGTTAAATATGGATGGACAAACCATTTTTGTGTACATTCGAGGGCTTAGAAGATTGTCCAATTTTACTCAGCATCAGAGTTTCTCGCGTTGAAAATTCTTCAGATAAGTTCAGCTCAATCTATCGGTGGTGGCGAACGGCATCTCACGGATCTGGCAAATGGTCTGGCGGGTCGCGGTCATGATGTTTATGTTGCGCTTCGATCAAACTCACCGCTCTTGGCTGAACTGAAACAACTACCGGAAGGAAATGTAACCACGCTTCCTTTGCGAAATTCCCTTGATGCGATGAGCGCTCGACACCTTTCGCAGCTGGTGCGTAGGAAACAAATTCAGATCATTCATGCCCACATGGCCCGCGACTATCCGCTGGCTGCTTATGCGGCGCGGATGAATCCAGGCTCGAGATTGATCGTTACTCGTCATGTTCTTTTCGGTTTGAACCGATTGCATCGGATAACGCTTTCCAAAGCAGCACGGATAATTGCGGTGTCGCAAGCGGTTGCCTCGCAGCTTCAGGCGGATGCAATAGCGCCGTCAGAAAAAATCAGCATAGTTCTAAATGGAATCGATACCGAAAGGTTTCAGGAAGCAAGAAGAAGCTTCACTCGCTCTCAATTTCTTGACGCTTGGAACCTGGGCGAAGACTGCTTGCTCATCGGCACGGTGGGAGAGCTGACGCCACTAAAGGGTCAGGAGGACTTTGTTCGCGCGGCCGCACAAGTACTGAAGCAAATTCCAACTGCATATTTCATAGTCGCCGGCATCGATCACTCGCGAGGAAAGGAACATCGTTCCCGCATCAAGCAATTGATTGCAGAACTGGACTTGGCGAAGCGTGTCAGACTCGTGGGCTGGTTGGACGATTTGGCTCAGCTGTATTGTGGTCTGGATGTATTCATCTCCGCGTCCCACACAGAATCTTTTGGACTGGTATTGGCGGAGGCGATGGCCGCCGGCACGGCTGTAGTGGCAAGTGAAACTGCGGGCGCGCGCGAACTGATCAAATCGGGTGAAACCGGCCTGCTGGTTCCCATAGGCGATGTCGACCAGCTGGCGGCGAGCATTGTCGGTGTATTAACGAATGAAAATGGAAGGATCCAAATGGGAACTGCCGCTCAAAAAATCGCCGCCGAACGGTTTAGTATTGAGCGCATGATTGATGAAACGGAAAAAATCTATCGGGAAGCCTGCAGTGAATTCGCGATCGTTTGACCGCCCTTAAAGGTTGTCAATCTTCGCCGCCAGAATAAAGTCGCTTTCGGTTAGACCGTCAATCTTGTGCGTCCAGATTGTAATTTCGGCCCGACCCCATCCATAGCAAATGTCGGGGTGATGCCACTGTTCCTCTGCAACTTCCCCTACTCGATTCACAAAGGCCTGCGCCTCTTTGAAATCTTCAAATTTGTATTCCTTGCGCAGGTGGTGCTCATTTACAACTTCCCAATCGTCAAGCTGGGCCTGCAACTTCTTTATCTCGTCGGTTGGTAATGGCGGTACGCCACCCCGGCAAGGAACACACTGACGACTTGCTAGTTCGTTCATACTCCGTCCTCCAAAGACGCCTTCTTCAATATCGCAATTTGTCCCGCATGATAAAGACTGTGCTGAATTACTCCATGAAGCGTCACATAAACCGGTTGAGTTGATCGACGATTCTTTCGACCTCAGTCATGACGATTTGTCATTCAACTCGACAAGTGTTTCGTCGGCTAAAGTTTCCATTTCAGCCCGCAAGTTCTCTCGTTCCATATAGAGTTTGGCCAGCGGCGCCGTCAACGCGACATTATCATCTTGAGCCGGATCGAAACCGCGCGCAATCATCTCGTTGCGCAATTGCTGATCTACCAGCCGCAGTTTCTCTGCAAGCTCCGTTTGCCTGGACTCTTCCGGACCTGACATGCCTCAAACATTCTACACTCATACTTTGCAGTTTGGCCCGTCAGCTGGAAGCATTTGCGGTCGACTAACTTCTCTCAATTGTTCTTGCTCACATCATGGTGTCACGGCTTGCTAAGACCACGCCTGAACGGATAGTCTTTAGCAACAAGCTCCTGCAATTCATAAACTTTAAGCAAGCGATGCGCAGTCGGAAACTGTCTGTCGATAATCGGCGAGGCCAACTGCGCCGGGAGGAAATAGTGGCAGTTATTCGTCCTTTTAGCGCTTTGCGTCCTCCAGGGGATCGCGCCGGCGAGGTGGCGAGCGTTCCTTACGACGTGATCAATACTGAGGAAGCGCGTGCGTTGGCAGCCAATAATCCCCTAAGTTTTTTGCACGTCTCTCGTCCGGAGATTGATTTGCCCGATGCCACAGATCTGCACAGCGATCCCGTGTATCGCAAAGCCTTTGAAAATTTTGAAAAGCTGATCAAAGACTGTCCACTGTTGACCGAAGAAGCTCCAAGCATCTACCTCTACCGACTGATAATGGGAGACCATGAACAGATTGGCGTAGTCGCATGCTGCTCGATAGATGAGTATGACCAGGATCTGATTCGCAAACACGAGCGAACCCGTCGCGATAAAGAGGATGATCGCACTCGTCATATGCTGGTGCTGCGCGCACAGACCGGACCCGTATTCCTTACGTACCGGTCGAGCCGCGAGATTGACACGATGATGATGGAGACGACCATGGCGAATGCCATTTTCGATTTCACCGCTGCTGATAGCATTGAGCATACCATCTGGCGTGTGCCCGACCCCGTGCGGTTCGTCCATGCCTTTCGTGAGATTCCATTCCTCTACATCGCCGATGGGCACCATCGCGCCGCCAGCGCTGCGCGTGCTCGCGCTGAACTCAAGGAACAGAGCTTCGGACATACCGGCGACGAAGAATACAACTTCTTCCTCGCGGTAATCTTCCCGGACGATCAAGTACAGATACTTGCCTACAACCGCGCTGTGCGCGATTTGAATGGACTCTCGACAGGAGAGTTTTTTGAAGGACTCAAGAAGAGTTTTGATGTTAAGGAGGACGGAGTCGACACACCGAAGCGCCGGGGACAGTTTGGGATGTATCTTGAAGGCCGTTGGCACACGCTCAGTTTGCGAGCGGACGCAGCGCCGCCGCAGGGAACTGTGACCTCATTGGACGTAAGTATTCTTCAGGATCGCGTGCTTGCTCCGATCCTGGGCATAAATGACGTCCGGACCGACAAGCGAATCGACTTTGTAGGCGGCATGCGCGGCAGCAAAGAACTGAAACGTCTTGTAGACGAGGGCAAAGCAGCGGTGGCTTTTTCGCTCTATCCCACGATGATGCAAGACTTGCTGAGCGTTTCTGATGCCGGCGAAATAATGCCGCCGAAATCTACGTGGTTTGAACCGAAGCTGCGAGATGGGCTTCTCATTCACCGAATCTAGTTTCGAGTCTAAATTTAGTCTGGAGTCTACAGTCCCGAGTGCACAGTCTGCGTCGTCAGGCAGGAAGGACATGGCGGATCAGGTCGGGACTCCAGACTCGAGACTCCAGACTTGAGACTTTAATGATGCGCCTGTTAATCGCCGACAAATTCGAACAGTCCGGGCGGGATGGTCTACAGGCCATTGGCTGCGACGTGTCGTATCAGCCAGACCTTAAGGAAGAGGCGCTGACGGAGACAATTCGCCAGGAAACGCCTGACGTGCTCGTGGTGCGAGGCACCAAAGTCACCGAGTCGATGCTTGCAGCGGGCCAGATC
>DASWDX010000303.1:0-7122 GCA_036395055.1 Pyrinomonadaceae bacterium
TGGAAGAAACGGAGTTTCGACTCAAGCCAATGAACTGCCCGATGCACATTGGTATTTACAAATCGCAGCAACGCTCCTACCGCGACCTACCGCAAAGGTATGCGGAGATGGGCACGGTGTATCGAGCAGAACTGTCCGGTACCCTTCATGGCCTGATGCGCGTTCGGGGATTCACGGTTGATGATGCGCATCTTTTCTGCACCCCTGAACAAGTTCGCAAAGAGATCGACGACTGTGTTGACTTTGCTTCCCAGGTCCTGAAGACTTTTGGGTTTGAGAAGATCAAGTTTGAGCTGTCAGTGAAGGGAAGCGATACCTCAAAGCAGTGGCTGGGCTCCGAAGAAGAATGGACAAAAGCTGAAAGCGCGCTCGCTGAGGCTCTTGATGCGCGCCAGATCAATTACGAACGCATAGAGGGCGAAGCAGCCTTTTACGGTCCGAAAATCGATTTTAAGGTCGAAGATGCGATTGGCCGGCTTTGGCAACTCGGCACAGTGCAACGGGACTTCAATCTGCCAGAGCTATTTGAACTCGAGTATATCGCCGAAGATAACAAGCCGCATCGCCCGGTGATGGTACACCGGGCGTTGTTTGGCTCAATCGAACGCTTCTTCGGCGTGTTGATTGAACACTATGCAGGGGCCTTTCCGCTGTGGCTGGCTCCGGTTCAAGTGGCGGTATTGCCGATTACCGATCGAATTAACGAATATGCCGAGCGCGTCGCCGCCGATTTACGGGGCACCGGGCTGCGTGTTGATGTGAACCTGCGCAGCGAAAAAATTGGCGCGAAGATTCGCGACGCGCAAATGCAGAAGGTTCCGTTTATGCTGGTGCTGGGCGATCGCGAGCTGGAGCAGGGAAACGTAGCGGTCCGCGAACGTGCGAAGGGTGACATCGGTGTGATGTCGACCAGCGATTTTGTAGAGATGGCGCGCAAGCTCGTCGAGATGCGTGCGTTGACTAACCATAGTCTGGAGTCTTCAGTCTAGAGTCTGGAGTCCGCCATGGGTTCTTGACTCTAGACTCTGGACTTTTGACTCCAGACTTAGCACAGGAGGTGAAGTATAGCTACAGGCTTTCGAGGTCGCGGCCAGCGTCCGGATAACCGGCGCCTGCCGATTGCCCGTATTAACGAGAGAATTCGTGTTCCACAGGTGAGAGTTATTGGCGAAGAAGGCGAGCAGCTCGGTGTGCTGGATATTCGAGATGCCATTCGCGCCGCTCGGGAAAAAGGCCTCGACCTGGTGGAGGTTGCTGCTACGGCCGACCCGCCGGTTTGCCGAATCATTGACTTCGGAAAATTCCAATACGAAGCCAAGAAAAAGGCTAATGAGGCAAAGAAGAAACAAGTAACGATCACGGTCAAGGAAGTTAAGTTTCGTCCCGGGACGGACGACCACGACTACGACTATCGCATGAAACACGCGCGCGAGTGGCTCGAAGGCGGCGACAAGGTAAAAGCTACGATCTGGTTTCGTGGCCGCGAGATGACCCATCGTGAGCTGGGAGCGCGCATTCTCGAAAAGCTGGAAAAAGATTTGATCGACGTCGGCGAAGTTGAGGCAAGACCGCGCATGGAAGGGAACCAGATGTTCATTATCCTCGGGCCCAAACGACATAAGGGATCCGCCAAAGGAGATCATCCGGCGCCGCAACCACAGGCACCGGCGAAATCTCCCGCCACGGTCGCGCCGCCGGCCACTCAACCGAAGGCCGTAGCCGCTAAGCAGGAGCGGGAAAACAAGAATAGCTAGGGGCTGGGATTGGTATTCGAATATCGTAAATTGGAAAGTGAGAAATCATGCCTAAGTTAAAAACACACAAGGGTGCGGCGAAGCGTTTTCGTCTGACCGCGACCGGTAAGATTAAACGTGGCCATTCGCATGCCCGCCATATTCTGACCAAGAAGAGTAATAAACGGAAAAGATTGCTGGACATTGATGGGCTGGTTGCAAATGCGGACCAGAAGCGAGTCGAAGCGATGCTGCCGTACGGAAGAGATTAGCTATAAGGGATGAGGGATGAAGGATGAGGGATGAAAGCAAAATGTTCATCCCTCATCCCTCCGCCCTCATCCTTCCAAAGAAGGAGGAACTGAATCATGCCCAGGGCAAAACGTGGAAACAAGCGCCTCGAGCGGCGCAAGAAGATCTTGAAGCTGGCGAAAGGCTACCGCGGCACCAAATCGAAGCTCTATCGCTCGGCAAAGGAGTCGGTCGAGCGCGGGTTGAATTTTGCTTACACCGGACGAAAATTGAAGAAGCGTGACTTTCGTAGTTTGTGGATTGTGCGCATTGGCGCGGCCGCGCGATTGAATGGAATCAACTATTCCCAGCTTATGCACGGATTAAAACTCGCCGGAGTGGAATTGGATCGCAAAGTACTTGCGGATCTCGCTGTTAACCAGCCTGAAGCCTTTGCCGCGGTCGCGGTGCAGGCTAGGAATGCGCTGGAGAATCAGAAAGAGCAGGCGGCTGCTTAGTTGTCGTTTGTGAGCGTTGTATAAACCGTTTAGAGGCGGACGTTGCCCGCCGGGACAAGTTTGGTGATGGCAGAAGGTCTAAGCCAGGAAGATCCAAAACTCCAGGTTGAAGCGGCACGCAAAGCGTTCGAGCAAGAGTTCGAACGCTTTGCCAGCTTTGCAGACAATTCTGAGGTGTTGAGCACGCTTGATCTGAATCGCGCAGAGGCGGAGCAGCGCGCCCTCACCGACTTGCGCACGCGGCATCTCGGCAAGAAGAGTGCCCTGGCGGCCAGCAAGAAACTGATCGGACGAGTAGCCCCTGGTGAGCGTGCTGCCTTCGGTCAACTCGTCCAGCAAAACGATGCAGAAATCACCGGCAAGATTGAACAGGCCGAGCAGTTCTTAAGAACTTATCTTGAATTCGCCCGCAGCGAACGCGAAGCCATAGACGTCACGCTTCCCGGCCGGCGGCCACGACGCGGACATCTTCATCCGATCACTGTGGGCAGGGAACGAATCGAAGACATTTTCGTGTCGCTCGGGTATGCGATTGAGGACGGACGCGAAATCGAAACGGATTTCTATAACTTCGACGCACTGAATATTCCAGACAATCATCCAGCGCGTGCTTCGCAAGATACGTTTTACACCAGCGAGGGTTTTGCCCTGCGTTCGCAGACGTCTACCGTTCAAATTCACGCGATGCAACGCCGCGGTGCACCCCTGCGAATGATAGCTCCCGGCCGAGTCTTTCGCCGTGATACGCCTGACCCAACGCACAACCCGATGTTTTTTCAGGTTGAAGGGCTCTGCGTGGATCGCGGAATCAGCATGGCGCATTTGAAGGGCACGGTGGCTGAGTTTTTGCGCCGCATGTTTGGCGCGCAAACGGTCACGCGATTTCGGCCGTCATATTTTCCGTTCACCGAACCGAGCGCAGAATTCGACTTCAGTTGTTTCAAGTGCGGCGGAACTGGTTGTCGCATTTGCAAGAACTCGGGATGGATAGAACTTGGCGGGTCGGGCATGGTTCACCCCAACGTTCTGCGCGGAGTTGGCGTCGATCCGGACGAGTTTTCCGGATTTGCTTTTGGCTTGGGAATTGACCGCATGGTAGCGCTGACGTACGGACTCGACGACATTCGTCTGCTTTTCGAGAATGACGTGCGCTTTCTGGAACAGTTTGACTAAAAGACTGGCTGTGCTTTGAGCTTTGTACTTAGTTCTTTGTTTTTGTTGCGAACGTTGAGTTATCCCTTCAGGCTTTGAGTTCAATCCAAAGACCGAAGACTGAAGCCCGAAACGTAAGAACCAAGTACAAAGCACCAAGTACAAAGATCGTCTTATGCTTATTAGTTACAACTGGCTACGCGAGCTTACCGGCACTAATTTAACGCCGCTTGAATTGCGGGAGCGGCTAACTATGGTGGGCCTCGCGATCGATGCCATTGATGAGATTGAAGGTGACTCGGTGCTCGATGTCGAGGTGCCTTCCAATCGCCCTGATTGCCTCTCGCATATTGGAATCGCTCGAGAAGTTGCAGTAATCGAAAAGTCCACAGTCCACAGTCCAGAGTCCACAGTCATCCAGACAGAAGGGAAGGCAGCCGACTTCACTTCAGTTGAGATAAAAGATCCGGATCTGTGTCCGCGATACGCCGCGCGAATTGTGCGCGGGGTCAAGATTGCGCCGTCGCCTGACTGGCTGGCAAAACGTCTGGGCGAAATCGGGCAGAGGCCGATCAACAACGTGGCGGACATTACTAACTATGTGCTTCACGAGCTGGGCCAGCCGCTGCACGCCTTCGATCTGCCGAGGCTCGCCGAGCAACGGATCGTTGTTCGCCGCGCCAGGAGCGGTGAAAAATTACGAACCCTCGACGAAGTGGAGCGCATCCTTGATTCTGACATGCTGGTCATCGCGGACGCCGTGAAGCCGGTAGCGCTCGCGGGAATTATGGGTGGCCTGGAATCAGAAATCTCGAACACTACCACCGACGTGTTGATTGAAAGTGCTTACTTCAATCCCGATTCAGTGCGGCGAACTGCGCGAAAGCTTGGCATGGACACCGAAGCATCTCGTCGTTTTGAACGCGGCGCTGATTGCGAAAATGTTTTGAGCGCGCAGACGAGATGCATCGAGCTCATTTGCGAAGTCGCCGGAGGAGTGGCGACGCAGGATGCGATCGACGTTTACCGAAGTCCGCTGCAGCCACGGTCGGTCTCTTTTCGTCCCACCAAAGTTCAAAGTCTTACTTCAATTCAGGTTGAGTTACCTGAGATGACGCGGATTCTCAAGGCGCTGGGATTCGGACAGGATCAACCAGCGGGAAACCCGACTGTTAGGGATAACTCATTGGCTAATGACGCAGCAACTTTTGTGGTTCCCAGTTGGCGAGTTGACGTTGGCCTCGAGGAAGATTTGGTTGAGGAGATTGCACGGCACGTCGGTTACGACAAGATTACTTCTGAGTTACCGCCCTCAAACATGGCTGGTGAATATCAACCGGCGGAGATGAAACGCCGCGATTTGCGACGCGCTTTCAAGAGCCTGGGGTTTGATGAGGCAATTAACTTTAGCTTCATCGATGCCGCTCATGATAATCGCTTTGAATTAGTTCCACTCCTGGTGTCGACATCGAGTGCGGGCCTGGTCACGCTTACTAACCCCATTATTGAAGAAGCAGCACGTATGCGGCCGAGCTTGTTGCCGGGGTTGTTGGAATCTGTTCGGCACAATCTGAATCAGGGCCTGCGCGATGTCCGTTTGTTCGAAATTGGGCGCGTTTTCGCAGGTTTTAAGGCCGGTGAACTCCCCGACGAGCGGGAGGCTCTGGGGCTGATAGCTACCGGTGGCCCGATAGAGGAAGGACAGGCGCAAGCGATACGCGAGATTGATTTCTACGAACTCAAAGGTGCATTGGAAGCCGCTATCGACGCGACTAAGCTCGGACCATTGGGCTTCGCAAAAGCTAACGTCAAACACTTGCGGATGGGCCAGGCGGCCAGTATCGCGTTGCGGAATGGCACTGTGATTGGGAACATCGGCCGGCTGGCTGAGTCGATTGCGACGTCGTACAAATTTCGGCAACCGGTTTATATTGCCGAACTCGATCTTTCGGCGTTACTAGATTCTCCACAACGGCCGACTCAGTACGTTCCATTGCCGCGTTATCCTTCTGTTGTTCGCGACGTGACGCTGCTGGTTAGCCGCGACGTGAACTTCGCTGAGCTGGTGCAGGCAATTAACGCGGAGCAAATTGCCGACTATGCGGGCTCATTGCTCGTAGGCGTCTACGAGGGACAGAACATTCCTGAAGACAAGCGCGCCGTTACTCTGCGTGTTGAGTATCGCTCCGACGAACGTACGCTGCGCGATGAAGAAGTGGAAGAGAGACACCGAAGTTTGATAGATTCGCTGTTGAAAACTTTCAGTGCAGAGTTGCACTAAAAATAAATCGCACGCAACTGCGCATAGAGTCTTGCGCTTGCAGGCGTGAAGTCGCATAATCCGAGTCGGTTTGAAATAGAGTCGCGAGCGGGGAAAGAAAAACCTGATGGCCGCATTATCCGGACTGGAAAAGTTCTCGCATTTAGAGGACAAGATCTATCGCACGATCGAACTCACCAAAACGCTGCGTCAGGAGAAGGAGAGTCTGGAGAAGGAGCTTTCTCTGATGCGGCGCAATCGAGGCAGCGTGCCTTTCGAACAACAGCGTCTGGAAAAACAGGTCGAGGCGCTCCTCGCAGAACGCGATATCATACGCTCGAAGGTTGAAGCCATGCTGGACGCCGTTGCGGCGTTGGATCCGGAGATGGCGGAGGAGCTTAGATGACTACTGGAACCATCCCTGTTCTCGGTAAAAGCAGTATGGAAACCACTACTACAGCCGCACCCACCATCAGAGTTGAAATCTACAATCAGACTTACAATATTCGCTCCGACGGCGACTCGGAATACCTCATGAAACTCGCCGACTTTGTCGACAGCCGCATGCGCGAGATTTCCTCCGGCACTCTCACGGTGGATTCGCTAAAAGTAGCGATATTGGCGGCGCTGCACATCGCCGACGAACTGCATCGCCTGAAACAGACGCATGAGCAGGCAGATGCGCAGCTTGCCACGCGCAGTGCGGAGTGCGCCGAAATGCTCGACCGCTTGTTGAAAGTCAGAAGCAGTATCGCGCAGGAAAAGGGCGATGTGGAGAAGATTGCTTTTACGTAGAGTCCCGGCCAAAGTTGACCAGACCCACCATTTCTCGTTATCTCGATTCAATATTTGAGTACAACCTCGGTTCGACAGCCGATCGAAGAAGCACCATGGGGGAAGGGATGTTTATGACGGCAAGTGGCAAAATTCCCGAGCTCCGTTTTATGGGCGAAAACGTAACATTTCGCGCCTCTGGAGTTTGCGCTTCTAATATTCGACCAGACTGTTCTATAAACATTTCGCCGCTACGCGGCTGTTTCTCCGAAAGTTCGTGAGATTGGTTGAAAAAAGGAGAACGCGATTGCGAATAGAAAGATTAGCAGCGAATTTACTTTTCCGCGCAGTCTTGTGCTAGTATCCCCGCGGCGGAGGGAACTAGTCTGTGGGGCCCGTCACCGAGTGTACGATGATTGAGCCAACGCCGTTGAAATGGGAGACCGACGCCGCT
>DASWDX010000304.1:0-12541 GCA_036395055.1 Pyrinomonadaceae bacterium
ATACTCGAGAATACGTTCCTTGATTTTTTCCAGGCCGAAGTGGTCTTCGTTAAGAACCTCTTCAGCTTTCGTCAGGTCCTTGATCTCTTTGCTCTTCTGTTTCCAGGGCACGCTAACCAGCCAGTCGATATAAGTGCGTGACACCGTCCCTTCGGCCGACATCGGCGGCATGGCCTCGAGACGATGCAGTTCCTGCATGGCCTTCGTCTTGGCCTCTTCCGTCATGCCGACTTCTTCGATCTTCTTCTTCAAATCCTCGAGTTCGGCCTTTTCATCCTTGCGTCCTAACTCTTTGTGAATCGCCTTGATTTGCTCGTTAAGGTAGTACTCCTTTTGGGCCTTCTCCATCTGACGCTTCACGCGTGTCTGAATCGAACGATCAAGTTGGCGCTTCTCGATCTCAAGCTCCAGCAACTCAATCAAACGCTGCAGTCGCGCTTGCGAGGAAAACAATTCGAGCAATCCCTGTTTATCTTCAACCGAGATGCGCAACTGAGAAGCGAGCGCATCGGCGAGGTGCGAAGGATTCTGATTCCTGAGCGCCGTCTGCAAGGCGTCGGTCTGACTTTCGGGAGCCAAACGCAGATGTTGCTCGACGAGCTGACCAATCTTCTGCACCAGCGCATCGAGGCGAGTGCCTTCCTCGTTAACAACCGCGGCGCGCTTCACCAGAGCCATAAAGGCACCGTCCGTGTTTTCCACACGCACAGTAGTGGCGCGTTCGCGGCCTTCCACTACAACTTTGATTTGCCCGTTATCCTGTTTTTGCGATTGCAGTATGCGACCGAGAGTGCCGACGCCATAAATCTGGTCGGGCGCAGGCTCGTCTATGGTGGCATCATGTTGAGTAGCCAGGAAAATAGTGCGGTCAGCGGCGAGCGCCTGCTCGAGCGCACGCACTGAGCCCTGCCGGCCTATCTTGAAAGCAACTTTAGTGAAAGGAAAAATGACGACGTCGCGGATTGGAACCATCGGGTACCAGGCTACATCGGCAGGAGCACGATCTGAATATTCTTCCATAATTCTGACTGACTTTTTTAACCCGGCTTTGCAAGAAGGGCGAGCCGCTCAAACTGCCGTCTCGCCCCTATATTAAGATGTCTAATTGTAGATCATTTCCCAAGTGTACGCCACCTTGAGAAAATTGTTCGACAAACTTCGGTTTGTCAGAGAGCCTCAGGCTGCGGCGCCGTCGATGCCCGTTAATCCCTCACCCGGAATGGCACGTCGCCGCTCCACCATTTCGCTGGTGATTACAAACTCTTTCACGCGTTTTTGAGACGGCAGAGTGTACATCGCGTCCAAGAGCAACTCTTCAAGAATCATCATCAGCCCCCGCGCGCCAACTTTTCGTTCAACGGCTTGTCTGGCCACCGACTTTAGCGAGTCTTCAGTGAATTTCAGTTTCACATTGTCAAAGTCAAACTTCTTTTGATACTGCTTGACCAGCGCATTCTTTGGCTCCGTAAGAATCTTGATGAGTGCGCCTTCATCGAGTTCATGTAGCACGCCACATACAGGCAAGCGTCCGACAAACTCGGGAATTAAGCCGAACCGAATTAGATCCTCGGGCTGCACCGCGGCTAATGCTTCCGCATGCCGGTGGCGGCCGCTTTTCACTTCCGCCTGGAAGCCCAGGGACTTATTCCGCAGCCGCCGCTCAATGACTTTCTCGAGACCAACGAAAGCTCCGCCGCAAATGAAAAGGATATTCGAAGTGTCGATCGGAAAAAATTCCTGATGCGGATGTTTTCGGCCACCTTGCGGCGGAACGTTCGCAATCGTGCCCTCGAGAATTTTCAGCAATGCCTGTTGGACGCCTTCGCCGGAAACGTCACGCGTGATCGAAGGGTTCTCGTCTTTGCGGCAAATCTTATCAACTTCGTCAATGTAGATAATGCCTTGCTGGGCACGTTCGACATCGCCGTTTGCCGATTGCAGAAGTTTAAGGATGATATTCTCGACGTCTTCACCAACATAACCGGCTTCAGTAAGTGTCGTGGCGTCGACGATTGTAAACGGCACACTGAGCATGCGCGCCAGAGTTTGTGCCAGCAGAGTCTTGCCGGTACCGGTTGGTCCAATAAGCAGGATGTTCGCTTTTTGAATCTCAACCTCCGAGCGTCTACGCCCCAGCTCTATGCGCTTGTAGTGTTGATAGACGGCGACGGCCAGGCGTTTCTTGGTTTCGTCCTGCCCGATCACGTATTCGTCAAGAAAGTTTTTGATCTCGCCGGGCTTGGGCAGCGGCGGCCGCGTCGCAACGGACTCGGCTTGCTGATCGTCCGTAATGATCTCATTACAGATATCAATGCACTCATTGCAGATATAGACGGTGGGGCCGGCAATAAGTTTTTTAACTTCGTTCTGCGACTTACCACAGAATGAACAGCGTAAGGTGTCGTCGGTTCGTCTGACCATATCTTAGGGGATCTCCTTCGAGCTTCGAGCGAACCAATCTATTTAATGATAACGGCCGAGTTACGAGGGAGTTTCGGGCTCGTAACCATCTCATGATAGCGCTCAACGCACTCGTTACAAATGAAGGCACTCTTGCCGATCATTTGTTTGGGCACTCCAGGCGCGCGCTGCGGCGTACCGGTAACGATGTTTGCGACCTCGCCTTTTGATCGTCCGCAAAAAGAGCAACTAAACCCGCCCGCTTTCATTTTCGCAATCATCAACGGCTTCTCCAACGGCAGCGCATTATTCGCGGTGCGCGATTACCTCGTCTATTAAACCATATTCTTTGGCTTGGGCGGCAGACATAATTTTGTCGCGCTCGACGTCTCGCTCGACCGTTTCATAGGACTGGCCGGTGTGCTTAGCAATAATCTGCGAGGTAAGTTCGCGCATGCGCAGGATTTCCTCGGCCTGTATGCGGATATCGGTTGCCTGGCCCTGGGAGCCGCCGGTAGGCTGATGAATGAGTATGCGCGAGTTTGGCAGGGCGAAACGCTTGCCTTTTGCCCCGGCAGTCAGCAGCAACGCTCCCATCGAGGCACATTGGCCGACGCAGATGGTAGTTACGTCCGGCCGGATGAATTGCATAGTGTCGTAGATGGCCATGCCGGCGGTGATAGAACCGCCCGGCGAGTTGATGTAAATGTTTATGTCTTTTTCCGGATCTTCGGCTTCGAGAAAGAGAAGTTGTGCCACGATCAAGTTGGCAATCTGATCGTCGATAGGGGTGCCGAGAAAAATAATATTGTCTTTCAGCAGTCGCGAGAAGATATCGAAGGCGCGCTCACCGCGCGATGTTTGCTCGACGACCATTGGTACCAGGGCCATGGATCTCAATAACCTTTCTTAAGTACGTAAGACAAAAAGGATGAAGGATGAGGGATGAGGGATGAAACGTTGGAGCCATACTCTTCCTTCGTTCATCCTTCAGCCTTCAGCCTTCATCCCTTCTTCGCGCCACTCTTCGTCTGTTATCTTCGCGTTTTCAACTAACAGGTCAAGCGCTTTGCGATTGCGCAATCTGTTCGCGATGCTACGTTCGCCCCCTTCCTTTGTCAAGACGCTGCGCACTTGCTCTACTGGTTGTTGTGAGCTCCTGGCAATGGCTTGAATCTCCGCTTCAACTTCGTCGTTTGAGACATCAATCTTCTCCTCTTCAGCGATGCGTTCGAGCAGCAACGAGCCGCGCACATCCTGCTCCGCCTGGGCTTTCAATTCTTCGCGCGCTTGCTCCCAGTCGAGGTTCTGGCTGCGCGGGTCAACGCCTCTACCAATCATGTCGCGCACTACGCTCTCGAGCCGGTAACTGGTCTGGTGATCGATCAAACTCCGGGGCACTTCAAACGGATGACTCTCGACAAGTTTTTGCATTAAGTCCGCACGGAGGCGATGATCGGCTTCCTGCCCGGCCTGCTTCTCCATGTTCTCGCGAATCTTCGCGCGCAAGGTAGTAACGGAATCAAAATCTTCGCCCAGGCTCCTGGCCCATTCGTCGTCGAGCTCGGGAAGTTCTTTCACTCGCACCGCCGTCACCTTCGTGGTGTACTCAACCTTATTTCCGGCAAGCCCCTTCGAGGAGAAGTCTTCAGGATAGTCAACAACAAAAGTCTTTTCGTCGTCAGCCTTTACGCCGGTCAAGTTATCTGTGAACTCCGGCTGAACTCCCTTGCCGCCAAGTATGACCTCCACGTCGTCTGCCTTGATGTCTTCTTCTTCGGAGTTATCGAGGAATTTCCCCTCGACATTAACGGTAACCGTATCGCCAAGCCCGGCGCCCCGATCTTCAACGGGCAGCATGGCTCCCGACGTTTCTCTTAACGCTTCGATCATCTCGTCAATGTTTTTGTCGGTTACTGGTCGAGTTTTGCGAGCCGCTTCGATGGCTTTGTATTTTTGCAGTTCAACTTTTGGCAGCACCTCAACATTCACCTTTACGACGAGCGGTTGTTCTCCGAACTTCTCAAGCGCTTCGGTGTTGTCGAATTGCACGTCAGGCTCACCGAGTGTGTTGAGCTCGTGTTTACTTATTGCCTCGTTGACAGCATCAGGAACCAGCTCCTGCAGCGCCTGCGCCCGTATCTCATTTTTGAAGCGTGTGCGCACAACGGCGCGCGGCGCGTGTCCTGGCCGAAAGCCGGGCACTTTGGCCTGCTTCACGTAGCGATCGCTAATGCGATCGTAAGTCTGGCGCACAATGCTTGGGTCAATTTCGATTTTGATCTCCTTGCGCGTTGGGGAGACATCCACAAACTCAGTCTTCATTAAACATTAAGCCCGTTGTGACGCTTCAACATCCAACGGGCATCCTTCCTTCAGGTTAGTCAGCAGTGAAGAGTCAACAGTCCACAGTCCACAGTCCACAGTCAACAGCCGGATAAGAACTGACTGCTGTTTCCTGTTCACTGTTTACTGTTGACTGTTGACTGTGGACTGTTGACTGTTCACTGTTCCGTTCTCATTGGTGCGAAAGGGGGGACTCGAACCCCCACACCTTTCGGTACCAGATCCTAAGTCTGGCGCGTCTGCCAATTCCGCCACTTTCGCTCCTGGCGCTTTCGCGAACCGCATTTTCAAAGTGCGAAAAAGAATATCACGCGAAATTGCTTTAGTCACAGAGCGGTGTAGTTAGACAAATGGCAACCAGTGATCGGGGCAGCGGTAAAGTTGCTTACTCTAAGCTTGAGTATTAGTAGCAGAGCGGGGGCGAGCCCACCTTCTCAACCTGAGAGGCTTCTCGGCTCGTTCGGTTAATCTCGCATTGGAAGCCTTTCAGGCAGCTATCAGAACTCAATTCTGATCAGCTCGTAGTCGGGACGGTGAGCTTGCCCGCTGATTGGCTAAGCGACGCGATAGGTTGTCTTGGCGTGTCCGAGGAAGTCTTTACCACTTTGTTTGATAATCAGACCGGCATGCTCTAGTTCGAAATAAGCGCGTTGAATTTCACCCTTATCGACCGAGAGCTTTCGCGCCAGCAGGCCCGGAGATGGCAGCGCGTCTCCCGGTGCGACGGTCTTGTTCGCGATCTGAGTTTCAATCTGTTCGCGTACTTGCAAATACACGGGCCCTTTGGAGCGTGCCTGTAGCTGGATGTTCATGCTGCTGGTTTCCAAGCGTAATGCAAACAGTCAGTTTTCGTGGCATGCTAACAGTTTACGCTACAAAGTTCGGGTCACTTTCGATAGCGACCGGGGCTGATCTGCGTCCAGCCCTTTCGCGTCAGCCAACAATGCTGCGAATAGCTGTCCGGGAATTATATAAGGGATAGGCGCTACAAATTCATCAATCTCTTTCGGCATGATGATCGCGCGCGAACAATCAGCTGCGGTCTTGAGATCGCTGGTTATTACCAGTGTGTCTGCATGCAATTCTTGCAACCGCGCGATCAGACTTCTTACCCCCGGCAGCATTACTCCGGGAGGCGCGAAAAGAATCACTGGAAAGTGACGCTCCACCATCGCCAACGGTCCGTGAAGAAAGTCTGCCGAAGAAAAACGTTCAGCCACCACGTAACAAGTTTCCATCAACTTCAGCGCCAACTCATACGCGTTTGCATACGCAAGGCCCCGCCCGACGACGACGCAATTTTCCATGAATACATAACGCTGGACTAGTTCGAGTATTGCCGGCTGTTGCTCGAGAGCACAAGCTGCCAAATTCGGAATCGCATCGTAGGACCACACAGGCGTCATCTGCGCGAGTTCAGACGCAAGCATATAGAAGAGCATCATCTGACCAGTGAAGGTCTTGGTTGCGGCAACTGAGCGCTCGCGGCCACCGTGCATCAGTAACGTTTCATCGATAAAGCTCACCATCGACGACGACGGCTCATTCGTAATGCCGACCGTATAGGCGCCGCACGCTCGGGCATTCTCCAAAACCTGGTTGATGTCTTCACCTTCGCCGGATTGCGAGACGCCGACGACCAGGGCGTGCCGCAGATTGAGTTTTGCGCCGTAAAGAGTGTGGACCGATGGCGCCGAAAGTGAGACGGGAATACCGGTTGTAATCTCCAGCAGGTAGCGGCCAAACAGAGCAGCGTTATCCGAGCTGCCTCGGGCCACGAGCACGATTAGATCGATCTCGTGCGCGCGCAAAAAGTTTCCCAGTCTTGAAATCTTTGCGCGCTCTGCTTGAATTGTGGACTCGAGCGCCTCAGGCTGCTCGGCGATTTCCTGAAGCATCAATGACAAGAGAGGATCCTTCCGCAAGGTTTGTTAGCGAAAGTTGTTTACACCGCTAACCTGTTCATTCAACTTAACAATTAGCCGCGGATTAACGCGAATGGTCGCGGATCCAATAAAGTCAACTCAACTCAAACTTCTGATTCGCGCGATTCCGCGTTAATCCGCGGCTGACTCTTTTCGGATATTGTATTTCCCGACGATTTCGGTTAAATACTCATACCGTTCTTACCCAAGACCAGCTCCGGCGTTTTTTCTTTTCTTCAATGCTGAACACTTTAACACGAAGCGCGGTTGTGCGTCCGTTGTTGCTTCTCGGCTTGATTGTCATCATTAGTTCAGGCACGGTAGCCCAGGGGCCGAAAGCGGCTTCGTCCATTCAATTAATACCTCGGCCCAGACAAATAGCGGTTAAGCTGGACACGTTTCGGCTTGGTGGCGACGCTCGTGCTTCCGCAGCGCGCATTGTTCTCGCTGATCCGCGGTCAGAACACGATCGTTTTGCAGCGGAAGACTTTCAGAGTGACTTAGAGGAAACGGCGCGGCTGGCCATAAGAATCGCCAGCTCTCGCTCGCATCACTCTATTCTCATTGGCAATCTCGATCACGCGACAGTGCAGCTTGCACTCAAGAGATTCGGCATCACTGCACCAACGGATCTCGATCCGGAAGGTTATGTCCTGGCCGTCAACACCAATGAAATCCTGGTCGCAGGCAAGAGCGCTGCGGGAACCTTCTACGGTTTGCAAACGCTGAAACAACTCGTTCGTGGGGAGGGTACTAGTGCGTTTGTTCCTGCAGTAGAGATTGTGGATTGGCCGGCCATGCGCTGGCGTGGAGTCTCTGACGACATCAGCAGGGGGCCAGTTCCCACCGTCAATTACATTAAAAGGCAGTTGCGCACGTTTGCGGCGTTTAAGCTCAACATGCACTCCTTTTATATGGAGCAAACGTTTGCGAGCGCCTCCAATCCATTAATCGCCCCGCCTGGTGGTTCGCTTACTCCCGATGAGATTCGCGAGTTGGTAGCTTACGCGCGCCGCTATCACATCGAACTGGTACCAGAGCAGCAGACGTTTGGTCACCTGCACAAAGCATTGAAACTGGAAAAGTACAATGAGCTTGCTGAAACATCTTACGGCGATGTTTTGTCGCCGCAACAAGAGGGAAGTTACAAACTCGTTGCCGATTGGTATCGCGAGCTGAACGAGTTGTTCCCCGGCAAATTTTTTCACATCGGCGCCGATGAAACATTTGAATTGGGTGAAGGACAAAGCCGGGAAGCCGCCAAAGCGCGCGGGGTCGGCGCGGTCTACTTCGAACATCTGAATCGCGTGCGCGATGTTCTGAAGCCTTACAACCGCCGGCTGATGTTCTGGGGTGATATAGCTCTGAATCATCCCGACCTGATCGGTAATATTTCTAAGGAGATGATCGTGATGAACTGGGACTATGCGCCGAAGGACGATTACCTGCCGCGCATCAAACCCTTTAAGGACGCTGGTCTGGAACAGTTTGTTTGTCCGGGCGTCCACAACTGGAATCAGATATTTCCGAATCTTGAATCAGCCTCAAAGAACATTGCTAACTTTGTTCGCGATGGCCAGGCCTCAGGCGCACTGGGCATGATGAATACGAGTTGGGACGATGATGGCGAATCGTTGTTTGAAATGACCTGGTATGGAATTGTGCTTGGGGCTGCGGCCGCCTGGCAAAACAAACCTATCGAGATAAGCGCGTTTGACGAAGACTTTGACTGGGCATTCTTTCGCAACGATGGCAACGAATTCACCGAGGCGCTACAGGCGCTGGGCAGCGTGAACGGTTTGCTGGGCATTGGTTCGAGCGATGAATTGTTCTGGCGCGATCCTTTTAACTCCGCGTTCCAGAGGCAGGCGAGAATGCTGAACAGCCAGATTCGAGAAATGCGTTTAGCCATGGAGAACGCGGACGAGCTTTTGTTGCGCAACGAAACTCGCGCGCGGCGCAACCGCTCGATGATTCCCATCATGCGCTTTGCCGCACAAAGACTTGATCACCTCGGCAGACGGATGCAGGTGGTGGAAAAATTCAGCCGAGAGTATTGGGACACTTACCTGAATCTCGGTGACCGCCGCAAGGTTGCGCGTTTACGTGGCTACTGGGGAAACATCTACAACTCGTTGCGCGAGATGTCGGAAGAGCTTGTGATATTGAAGGAAGCCTATCGGCAGCAGTGGCTCGCCGAGAATCGACCGTATTGGCTCGACAATGTGCTCGCTCGTTATGATCAGGCCATTGCGACCTGGCTCAATAAGAGTAAAGCGCTTGCTGAAGCAGTGCGGCTTTACAATGAGAATTCTATTTTGCCAGATCCGGAAGCGTTTGGGTTAGGACCACGACCCCAGCCAACGGCAACTCCTACGCGGTGAACAAGCCAGCAATGAGAAATTACGTGAGGAATTCGGAGGGCGTGATTTTCCATTTTCCATTTCAAATTTATCAGTTTCCATTTTCAGATCGGGACAACAGGTTCTGCGGTTGACCAGTGAAAAATGAGAAATGGAAAATCTTGCTTCGGCGAATCCAAAACACCATGTCAGAATCCCCAGCCAAAATAGATGACCGCCTGATCTCGCTTGACGTGTTCCGCGGTATCACCATCGCCGGAATGGTTCTGGTAAATAATCCGGGAACGTGGAGCAATATCTATTGGCCGCTGGAACACGCCGAATGGCATGACTGGACCCCCACCGATCTCATTTTTCTTTTTTTTCTCTTTATTGTCGGCGTAGCGATTCCACTCGCTTTCGGCCGTCGAGGCGACAGTGGCATCAGACGGTAACTTACGAGCCTGGGCGGCGGTTTGAAGAGGGTCCTTTGACTTCGCTTTTTCGGGCTTCGCGTTTCAATTTGGTAATTGGCGCAAACTGTGGATTGATTAAATTCGAAAGGAGTCTTTCAAATGGCAACTTACATCACGTTACTTCGCTGGACTCAACAGGGGGCAGCGAAAGTTAAAGACAGTCCCAAACGTCTCGACGCAGGCCGAAAGGCTTTCAAGAAACTCGGCGTGGAAATAAAAGACACTTATTTGACGATGGGTCGTTACGACCTCGTCTGTATGATCGAAGGGCCTGATGATGAGACGGTGGCGCAGGCCCTTCTGTCGCTCGGCTCTCAAGGAAACGTGCACACTGAGACCTTGAAAGCCTGGACCGAAGACGAGTTTCGCAAGATCATAAGTTCGCTTTAAGAAAAGTCCAATGTCCAACGTCCAAAGTCCAACGTCCGGTGTGCCAGGTGAACATCGAATATAGTCAGGACCAACTTTGGACGTTGGATGTTTGGACGTTGGACGTTGGACATTGGACGATCACTTGCGATAGCCAGGGCCGCGGAGCACTCTTCCCGCCAGAGCCGCCGTTCGCTGTCCGTCGTCGACACTGATTTGACCATTAACGACGACGTACTTGATCCCTTGCGGATGCTGGTTTGGCATTTCAAAGGTCGCCCGATCCAACACTGTCTTCGGGTCGAAGATAGTCAGATCAGCATAAAACCCTGAGCGCAACAGCCCGCGATCGTGAAGCCCCACGCGTTGCGCCGGAAGACCGGTCATCTTGTGAACGGCTTGGGCCAGTGTTAGCAGGTGCTCGTCGCGCACATAGCGACCCAGAATTCTCGGGTAACTGCCCCAGCCGCGTGGGTGTGACTTTGATCCGGCCAACGGCCCATCATTAGCGCGCGCTCCACTATCGGTGCAGAAGCTTACGAAAGGAGCGCGCATCGCCGCGCGCATATCGTCCTCACTCATCATGAAATAGATCGCGCCCGTTTGGCCGTGGTCGGCGAGGATGAGATCAAATAACGCCTCGAGTGGTTCTTTCCCTTGTTCTTCGGCGATCTGCGAAACCCGTTTACCTTGCATGGCTTCAAGATCCGCATTGACGACTGAGCCGATCAAGACACCTGAGGCGCCGCCGCTGCCGAGGTAGATGTTTTCCCAATCTTTTGAGTCGGTGGTTACTTCTTTCTTCAGTCGCTCGCGGATCTTCGGATCCCGCAAACGTGCGAGCATTTTTTCAGAGCCGCCCTCGAGTGCCCAGGGCGGCAGGCAAGCGCTAAGCGAGGTGCTGCCCGCGATGTATGGGTAAATATCGGCAGTGATGTCGAGCCCGGCGGCGCGCGCACGTCTGATCTTTGCCAGCACTTCGGGCATGCGGCCCCAGTTTTTCTTGTAAGCAGTTTTCAGGTGCCAGATTTCTACCGGAATTTGCGCGCGACGGGCGATTTGAAAAACTTCGGCAAGCGATTCGTCAAGCGCGTTAGCTTCGCTGCGTTGATGCGTCGCGTAGATGCCGCCGTACTGTCGCGCGACTTTCGCGAGTTCCACAATCTCGTCAGTACTGGCGAAGCGCGCGGGAACATATTGCAGTGAAGTTGACAGACCGAGCGCGCCGTCCTTCATCGCCGCCGCCACCAACTGCCTCATTTGTTCCAGCTCAGCGGGAGTTGGTGGGCGATTGTCGAAGCCCACAACGTACTCCCGAACCTGCGTGGCGCCGACAAAAGTCGCCAGGTTAACTCCCGAACCTTGTTTCTCCAGTCGCCGGAAGTATTCGTCGAGCGTGCGCCAATCTATGGTCAGTTTGTAACGACGGTTGAAATCTTCCTGCTCCTTGATGAGCCGGTCGTTGATTGGCGCAATCGATTCGCCTTCGCCGGTGATCTCCGTTGTCACGCCCATCATTACTTTGCTCATTGCGCGTGGATCGATTAAGAGATAGGTTTCGGATTGGCCCAGCATGTCGATGAAGCCGGGGGCCACGACCATTCCCGCGGCGTTAATCTCACGCGCACCGGACGCATTCTTCAGCTTACCAATGCGCACGATGTGATCTCGATTGATCGCAATGTCGGCGATGTAACCCGGCCGGCCTGAGCCATCGATGACCAGTCCATTCTTAATCAGGAGATCGTATCGAAGTTTTGAGGTAGTAGTAGAATTTGAGACAGAAGAGAAGAGCAGCGTGGTCGCCAGGATCAGGGAAAGTGAAACTCTGATAAGCATTATTTCACCATAGAGTTGGATTGAATGGAGCACTGCATCGTAATTGTTAGTTATCAGGTTGTCTAGATTCTGAGTGTTTAAGAGCGGGGTAAACCGCCTTCCAAACCCTGAGCTGATTCAAGTTGTTCCTGAGAACCAGATTGAAGAACTTTCCAGCAGCATAGTAAGACGGGCGATTGAAGTCTCCCGGGTCGGGAAGGGCGGTTTACCCTCGCTTCGATTCTGCGTAGAATTCAACCCCGTGACAAACCAACCAGTGACCTTAAAGCAAGTTGCCGAAGCCACCGGCGGAAAGTTATCCGGTAACGAGGACGTAGTGGTAACAGATGTCAGCCATGATTCTCGCCGCGTCGGTCCGGGAAGCTTGTTCGTCGCCGTCCGCGGTGGACTATTTGACGCGCATAAGTTTATACCGCAAGTGATCGAGCAGGGCGCAGCCGGCGTGATTTCTGAACTCCAGTCAACAGAAGAATTGCAGTCGGGAAGTGGGCTTGCGTCTGCTAACTTTGCGTGGCTTCAGGTCGAAAATGTCAGACGCGCAATGGCTTTGGCGGCCGCTGAAGTCCATCGTCATCCGTCACGCGAGCTACAGCTCGTCGGCATCACCGGGACAAATGGAAAAACCACTACCGCCTATCTGGTTGCTTCGATCCCGGAAGCCGCCGGCGAACTAGTCGCCATGACAGGCACCGTGGAATATCGTCTTGGAGCCGAGCGTCGCAAGGCTGAACGCACCACGCCCGAGGCCACTGACATGCAGCGAATGCTGCGCCAGGCAGTGGAGATTGGCTGCAAGACTGCGGTGATGGAAGCATCTTCGCAAGCGATGGATTTTCATCGCTGC
>DASWDX010000305.1:0-7092 GCA_036395055.1 Pyrinomonadaceae bacterium
CTCCTTGAACTTCGTGGGAAAGCTTCGCAGCGGCGGATTTGAACTGTTGACGTCGGTGTGACAGATGGCGCACGTCGGAACATCGGGCGTAACAAATTGAGCCAGGTGGCAGCCAGTGCACGCCTTATGTCCTGGAAATCGTGGCGTCGCGGAATTATCGTTGCGCTGATGACAGGCAGTGCAAGCGAGTGAAGTGTGGCGCTGGCTCGTGTGTTTGAAATTTGAATAGTCAAGTTCCGGACCTTGCGGCGATCCGGCAAGCAGCGAGAACTTTCTGTGCAAACTCTGTGTTCTCTGTGTCTCTGTGGTGAGTGTGGCGTGGGTTAGGTTCACCACAGGGACACAGAGAACACAGAGGCAACACAGAGAGATGAACCGGACCACACGAGAGTAGTTGAAAGGCTTAAGAAGTCGAAAGTTTTTGAACGCCCGAAAGCTCACTTTATGTCCCTGCGCTTCATCGCCTCTCGACCGGCAATCAAGTAATGACCAGGCGGGGGATCAAGCTTCCCCACATCCGACGTGTGACAGTAGGTGCAAACGAAATCGCGATTTTTGTCGAGTGCTTCCAGTTCCTTGCTGACGTCCAGCCGGAGCCCATCCTTGTTATGACATTCGGTGCAGGAAGTAATTGGGACGTCCGGTTGCAAACCGCGCAGCGTTGTTGCCTTAGTGATGTTGATGTGACAGGTGCTGCATTCCTGCACGTGTTGCTCGCGTGCATGACGAAACTTCAATGAAAGGCGTTTCGGCGTTTCGACTGCCAGGAACTCTTTGTCGGCAAGCTTGTGACAACCGGCACAACTCTCGTTTGTCGGCTGCTGCGACTTCCAGTGGCAGTTGAAGCATGCAGCGTGACTACCAGGCGCGGTCTTAAAGGTTGCGGCGTCAGGAACAAACGCATCGATCCAACCTGCGGGCGGCGCGAGTGGAGCAGTGGCTCGCGTCACGTGACAGATCTCGCAGTTGTTAAAGTGTTTCGCTTTATCATCAGCGGTTGAAACTGAGGATGTGAATGCTGCTCGCACGAATAATGGTTGCTGTTTTGCCGGAACGAAGCGAAATAGTTGGGCGATCACATCTTGATGCTTGTCGTGCGGAAACTCGATTAGGAACTGACGCGGAACGGCAGGATTGCGGAAAGCGAAACGTAGGTCGTCGCGCGGCGAAACCTTCGAGTGGCAAACGGAACAGATGGCCGGCCTGGCAGATTTGAAAAACTGTGAACGATGGCAACTAACACATGCGTCGTGCCCGGGATAATCAGCGACGTCAGGAAAGTCCCTTACCTTTTTCCAGTTGTCCGTCGGAATCTTGTGGCAGCTATTGCAAGCTCCCTGATGCTTTTTGGTGGCGTGAGAGAATCGCGAGTAGTCGATTGTCGCGGAACGATTAATTTGCCGAGACGGCGCTGGAGCCCTTCGCCTCTGTTTTTGGCCTGCTGCGCCGACGCCGACGAGACAGATCGCACCAAAGAAGAAAATACCTGCCGCGAGGATAGCAATTGCAGCTTGGACGATACGTCTCATTAGCTGTTTGGCGATGCATTCTCTGTGCTTCCTCTGTGTTCTCTGTGTCTCTGTGGTGAACCAGTGCGTAAGGAACACTCACCACGGAGACACAGAGAACACAGAGGAAGCATAGCCGCAATTGAAACTGTCGGTTGGTTAAGTCTCATTTGGCCAACGACTCGCAAACCGGCAGCGGCTTCTCGACCGCCACGCACTTAACGTTCTTATCTTTTCGATTCGATATTAGAAACGGTTTCTCAAACGCACGGTCGTCCTGCTTCACTTGCACCTCGCAATTCCAAATGGCCGCATTCTCTCCAATCTCAGTCGCGAGCATATTTGAGAGTGTGTACGCTCCGGGCTCGAGGTCGGTGAAATAGGCCGTACCGTTTCGATCGGTCATCACGGAAAACACTTTTGCGCCGGACGTCTCCTCGGCTTGTTTGAGAGTTGGCCGCAACTCATCCTGGCGATTCTTGTAATAGCCGTTGCGAAGTTTCTCCGGTAGGTTGACCGTTAGCCATTTGCGCGCCAACTCTCGACTGCCAAACTCTTTCTCACCTGCCAATACCGCGGTCAGAAATTCTGGTACCGCACCCGCGCCCTCCATGTCGTCCGGCTGAATCTCGCGGCAATAGACAGACTCGCAATCATTTTCCTTGAGCCACTTGATCAATGCCTCACTGGCGCCGGCGGCGCGGTAATAACAATCGCGCGAAACCAACGGCCGCCGTTCGATCGTTTCAACTAAATTCTTGTTTTGTTCAAGTGAACCTCTGACCAGAAAGAATCGCTTACGTGAGAGTCCCTTGGTTGAGTCGCCCATCTTAACTCTCACTCTTAAACGAAGGACGGTTCGCGCGCCTTGAGGCAGCGACGGCGTTTGCGCGAGACACACCAAGGCCAGCAAGCACGTGAGCAAAATGAGATAAAGGGAACGCACCATCACGAAATTAAAGAAGCCCGATTAATGAAGAGGTTACGAATCAATCGCCTGACTACGACTAAAGATTCGGACTACGCGGAAACTTCAGAAAGGGCAACCTCACGCCGCGAACAAAAACCTGGTCGGATCGAATTTCCGGCGCCGGCGAATAGCCATTGCCGCCGCCGGCGCTGATCAAGTCGTCCTGATCCACACCATCGCCGCTGATTCCGACTGCTCCGACCAGCACGCCGTTTTTATAGACAGGAACGCTACCGGGAAAAATCTGAATGCCATTGGGCAAGTTGGGAATCGTGCTGCAGGGAACACTGGTGCCGCCGATCGCCGCGAGCAGATTTGTTTTGATCAAATCAAGTTGCAGGCCGACGTTAAAAGGACTCCACTCGCTGAGCTCTGTACTAAATGGCCCGGCAGCCGTGTTGTTGATGCCGTCGGGGAAAAATGGGCGATGCAGGAAACCGCCGGCGCGATCGGTAAATGCTATCGAGCCGTCCAACTTCAAACCGTCTGCCAGGGCGCGATCCGCATAAGAAGAAAAGCCGGCGCCTCGCAGGAGTGTGGCGGCCGGAGCGCTTGAATAGAATGACGCAGTCCTTGCCTTCTGCACCGCCACATCGAAACCAAATACCGGTGCATCCAGTTGGCGAAAGACGCCCAGCACGGTCCCGGCCGCGTCGACCACAGCGATCGTCACTCGTGCATTACTGCCGAGTGGCTGTCGTATCGCGGCACGGGTGATGTTTGCTTGTTGCGCCGCATGCGCAATTATCGTTTGCACGTCGCTCGCGGTTAACGCGTCCGGGCCAGCCGGGACCCCGCCGCCGGTGAAGGGAAAGAAACGCGGGTCGACTTCCCCGGCCACCCCGCCGACGTTCGCGGGAACGAATGCCGAGGTTTGCGCGCTCCGAATAGGGAAGGCCACCGGCACGACGCCGGGCAGGCTACCAAAGCTAAGCGTTGCGGGAGCAGGCGGATTTGTTACGTTTGAGTAAGGCAAACGAATGCCATCAACAAGGATATTGTCGGCGCGTATCAACGCGGGCGCTTCGAAGCCGCGAACGGCGGAAGCAGCGATCAGTTCCTCGAAAGGCTGCTCGAAATCGGTCGGATCGCGATCGACCGTGTAGATGACGTCACCTTCAATTCCAACGCCACCTACCGCCACACCGTCTTTATAAATCGGCAAGCCACCGGGATCGCCCGACAGTCCCAGGGGCAAGGCCGGTTTTTTGATGTCGGAACAGGGGAGAGATGAAAACTGAACGCCATAGAGTGGACCACCGGAGCGAAACTGGACGCCAGGCGGAAAGTGTTCCTGAATAATGAAGCCGGCCGTGCGCGTGGAAAATGCATTTCCGGAAGTGCTGAACAACGAGCCTGTCCCGGCCTTGGATATCGCAGCCATTGACGCTGGCACTACGGTGCCTTCGAGACCGCGGCCTATCGTTCCGACGCTGCGAATGGTTGTATTGGCCGGAGCGCCGGTCATCACAAACACCCCGAGCACGTTTGCTTCGCGATCGGTGACTGACACGGTCACGGCACGATTGACCGATACGGCAGCAGAAACTGCCTGACTGATGATTATCTGCACGTCGCCGATAGATAGGTTGCCTGCGGTTGCGCTGGGTCCGAAGGGAATAGGTGATCCTGGCGTCGGCACTGCTCCCTGGTCATCCGGGAGACCGCCACCGACATGGCCAAGCGCAACTCGAACGCGGTTACTGGCGAGTCCGCGATAGCTGAGTCTTACTAAAACGTCGCCGACATCGTTCATGTCATCGCTCAACCGTACGACTACGGACGTCGCCCATGGTTGATCTGCTACAGCGCCGATATATTCGATCGGCAACTGGTAAACCCGATGTGCGAAATCCTCAGCTTCAACACTAACGGAAGCCACGGTGTCGCCGGCCTGCAAGGTTAGATTCATCGCGAATAACATAATTCGCGTCTGATTGTCTGTGCCAAACTTGACGGGCGAGACGGTAGAAAAAGGCTCGCGTTGCTGAGTTACGGATTCAAAGGAAAGAGCGCGAGTTGAGTCTTCGTGACTGATGAGAACTGGGGCGGCGGACTGGGCGGCGACTTTGTCAAACTGCATCAGCGCGGCGCCACAGAAAAGAGCGCCTACGCACAAGGGAACGAAAATTCGGAAGCGGGAATGTGAACCTGAAAGCATCGCGGAGATTCGGCGAACGGCATTCGCAAGCCGGCGCACAATGTATCACAAAGCTTGCAACCGCTGTAGATCCATACCGCTGCGAATTTCCATTGCCTAGCTGTCACTCGTATGTTACAAGGCAAACGCACGTCTAGTTTCATAGAAAATTCAGGGTTGCCATTTATTCGTCCTGCATCAGGAGGCGGTTGAGTAAAGAGTGAACATGACTTCAACCGCAAAGGACGCAAAGTCTTTCGCAAAGTCCCCAAAGAAATTGTCTTTACACCGAGAAAAATTGTCCTGGCATTTCTTTGCGAAACGCCTTGCGATCTTTGTGGTCCAGCCTGGAGGTTTATTGCTCCTGGCCTATGTTTGCCCGGTAGTGCTCCTTACCGCGGCGCTGTGCCCTTCAGTGCAAGGCCAAAGCACGGGAACTATTAAGGGCAGTATTCGCGCCGCTTCCGGAGCGCCGGTTGCTGGGGCAGTGGCGATTGCCACCAATCAGGTCACCGGAAAATGGAAACGCACACGTAGTGGTCCCGACGGCATGTATTCAATGCGGTTGAATGCCGGCGCTTATCGGCTCCGCGTAGCTGCGCCGCATGTTGCCAGGTTTGATAAAGACAAAAACTATGGTGAGTTTGCGATTGCCCGTGGCGACGCGCTTGAGAATGTGATCGTCGAAGCCGGAAAAGAGACAGTCATAGATATTCCGGTCGACCAGCTTGAAGTGAAGGCGATACCGGAACAACGGGCCGATAAACCCCTTGGGCACGCGGGAAGGGAAACGGTTCCTTCCGAGCCGCAAACCGAGTTGGATCGACGTGAAGCTCCAGATCGCTGGCGCGTAGGTTTCCCGGAATACGATCGTTATGGCGATCGGGCCGCGCGCGGCCGAGACATCCCTTTCAAGCGCGGGCGTTGGTGGGATCCTTACCATCAGAGCGTGTTAAAGGGCGACTATCCAATCAGAGGCAACAATCTCTTTATGATTTTGTCGGCTGTCAGCACGACCGGAGTCGAACAAAGACGTGCGCCGACGCCTTCCGGCGTAAGCAGTGTTGAGCCGCGCAGCGCTGAGTTTTTTGGACAGCCGGAACAGTTCGCTGCCAGCGAAACTCTCCAGCTCAGCTTTGAACTCTTCCATGGCGACACCACCTTCAAGCCGCGCGATTGGGCGATTAAAATCTCGCCGACTTTCAGCATTCCCAACTACCTCAATGCTCGCGAGAATGGCATAGTGAACATCGATGTCAGACGAGGAACAAACCGCACCGACACGCATGTTTCATTTGAAGAGGCGTTTGGCGAAGTGAAGCTATGGGATGTGAACGCAAACTACGATTTTGTTTCCGTGCGCGCCGGCATCCAACCATTTGTCTCAGATTTTCGTGGCTTCATTTTTTCTGATAACAACCTCGGCATTCGCTTCTTCGGCGCTGCCGACAACAATCGCATTCAATACAACGCCGCTTACTTCTCGATGCTGGAGAAGGATACAAACAGCGGCCTCAATCGCTTCGACACGCGCCATCAAAACGTCTACGTCGCCAACATCTTTCGCCAGGACTTCATTCGCAAGGGCTACACAATTCAGGGAAGCCTGCATTACAACGACGATCGGCGTAGTGTGAAATATGACCGGAACGGCTTTCTAGTTCGTCCAGCGTTGATTGGCGATGTTCGACCCCATGCGATCAAGGTTGGTTATCTTGGCCTGACGGGCGACGGCCATCTGGGCAAGCTCAATCTGACACATGCTTATTACTACGCGTTTGGCCGGGACGATCGAAATCCGATCGCCGGCCGCAGCGTACGAGTAAGATCAAATATGGCGGCCCTTGAGGCTTCTGTTGATCATGACTACTTGCGCTTCAAGGGTTCTTTCTTCTGGGCGCAGGGTGACGCAAATCCGACGAATAACAAGGCGACGGGCTTTGACGCGATCTTCGACGATCCAAATTTCGTGGGCGGGCAATTCTCCTATTGGAACCGCAACGGCATTCGTTTAACCCAGACAGGGGTGGGGCTGGTACAGCCAAACAGCGTCCTGCCAAGTTTGCGCAGCAGCAAAACGCAGGGTCAGGCGAATTTTGTGAATCCCGGTATCTTCATTTACAACGCCGGCATCGATGTCGAAGTTACTCAGCGAATCAAGACAGTTTTCAACGTCAACTATCTTCGGTTTCATCGCACTGAGCCGCTGGAGTATGTGCTCTTTCAGAACCACATCAGGCACGACATCGGATTCGACTACAGCCTCGGTGTCGCGTACCGGCCGTTCCTGATAAACAACGTCACGGTTACCTTCGGCGCTTCTACGCTTCAGACCGGTCGAGGCTTTCGCGACATATTCACTGACCGCTCCCGCAACTGTCCGCCGAATGTCGGCGATTTCTGCGAGCCAGATGTCATTAGCCCAAGCAAGCCGCTGTATTCGCTGTTTGCGCAGTTGAAGCTGGTGTTTTGAG
>DASWDX010000306.1:0-41282 GCA_036395055.1 Pyrinomonadaceae bacterium
TGCGCGCTTAATGTCGATCGTGCAGCTATCCGCTCGGCAATCTCCGTGCGCGGACTGTTGTAATCCACCCCGGCATAGCGCGCAAGCACTCTCCTTGTGCGCGAATAAATATTTTCAATTGCCAGATCGAAGGCCCCGGCGCGCTGTTGCAGCTCCGCCATTGACGCCACAAATTCCAAACTTGATCTCCGATCAACGTGCGGCAAAGGTAAGGGCCGGGCAAACCGATGTCCGCGTGTCCAGAGCACGAGCAGAATCAACAGTACCAGTTGACCGCAAATTGCCAGCACCGGAGTGCCGGCGAAGTAGTTTATGAACGCGTTGTGTGTTACCGCCCGTCCCTGATGAAATTCGTCAAATGCAATTAGGCCATTCGAAGCAGACAGAAGGTTCAAGGTAAGCCGCAGGTTATCTTTGAGGCCGATGCCGCCGTTTGCAACGATGAAAGGATCGCTAAGCAAAACTATTCTGCCGTTACCATGTAGATAATCAAGTAGTACGACCGTCTTCGTTGCCATCAAGTGAGCAACTGGAGCGGGCGAACCGCTTGGCGGAGAATCTGGAATGCCGATGCCGCCAGCCCGCGCCGGCGGCGGTTCTTCGTCCACATCTCCATCGTCCGGAGTTGTCTCGCTCGTGGGGTTGCTTTGACCGGATCGCTTTGTCTGTTTCTCGGCATCTTCGTTTGACGTGAAAAACTTGATTGAAGAATAGAACTTCGACGGCATGACAGACTCAACATCCTGCGTCAGCAACGTAGGCAGGGCCGGATAAAGCGGCTGCACGCCCTCGGTCATTTGCTCTGGATGCGCCGGGTCGACACTAAAACTCGGAAAGTTAAGAAGTTCTGTCGTGACCTTCCATTCCCCCGAAGACGGTAACAAATAGTCTGCAGGCCGGCGGTCAATAATCACCAGCCGCCCGCCTCGCTCGACCCATTGCAGCAAACTTTTTGCTTCCTCCTTATCGATGGGAACGCGTGGCGTGCCAATGACAACAAAAGTCTGAACCTTCGCACCGCTCGTTCCCAACAATTGCTCAGGAGCCTCGCGCCAGCGCATCACTTTATAGCCAGACTCGCTTAGAAAATCATAGAGCGCGCGGGCGCCAGTGGCTCCAGCGTTGAAGGTGGACCGGTTGGGATTGAGCTCCGAATCCTGTTTTTCTTCATCGCTGACATAAGCCGCGGAGTTGATCACGATCAAAACCGCAACCGCCAGCACGATCGTTATTATTATTCCCAGGCGTTGACGCATAACAAATAATTAGCCGCGGATGGACGCGGATGAACGCGGGTTAAGACATTCAGATGTTAAATTTGAATTTGCTCTGGAAGAGAGTTGAAATTCACTTTGGTTCATGTATTCTTCTCCGTGTGAATCCGCGTTCATGCGCGGCCACTTTTCTGGTCGGCTTATCTCAATAGTGCTTGTTTATAGGCGGAGCGAAACGCCAGCCAATCAGTTTCGGTCGTCTGTGCCAAACCATACCAGTGGCGCTCGAAGCTGTCGGTCAATTGCTTCACGTTGCCGTAGAGAGGCTCCACCTCCCGCACCGCACGCAAGTAGTCACGATTTGTTTTGTATTGCGCCAGACTGATGATCTTCCGTTCCCCCAACTCCACCAGCAGTGCGATGTAAGCTTTTCGTATCGCCGCGCGCAACTCGCCCCGTCGCGCCAGAGCTTCGGCCTCTGATAAAAGATCGAAGGCCGATTGATCCGGTTCAAGCCTTTCACCCAACACGATGCGCGCTTTAGCCTTGCCTTTCTTTTTCGGTCTTCCAGAACGTAGCAAGCGCGGCAGAAATAACTTCAGGACAAAAGCCAGAACGCCGAGCGCCAGAGCAATCACGAACACCTGTGCGGTCTTGCTAACTACCATGGCGCTGCCGGACGAGATCGGTTTAAGTGTTGGGACCAAATTTCGGAGCCATTCGATTAGTCGATCGAAGAGACGCGATAGTGCACTCTGATCATTAATCTTTCGTGCATATTCGGGGCGCTGCAGAATCTCAGCAAGCTTGCGGCTCTCCCTGGTCTTATCGACCACGGCTCCGGAGGGTGGCCTTTCAATCTCAGCTAGTCGTTCATCTATTGCCTGAAGACGTTCCGTCACACTCTTAAGAAACTCATCTCGCTCAGCTTTGGGCATTGATGCGTATTTATCCAGTTCCTGATGCAGCCAGAAATTGTTTACCTGGAATTTTTGCCCATCCCATTCAACTGATTCAGACTCCGGCAGGAGAGTACGCACCGACATGAGCGTTTCAGCACGACGCTTGTCGTAGGTAATGGCATCTTCAGTTTCATCAGACTGGACAAGACCGTCGAGCGCCGTTACGGCTTGCCGAATCCGCTTATGATATTCACTTACGGGAGTTGCGGAAATTGTCTGGGCCAAAAGGAAGAGAACCGTTCCAGCCAACAAGAAACGCGCAACACGCCGCCTGAAGAAGACGCGAGCGCGGTTTATGGGTTCGTCTTGTAAAGGAGGTTTGCTCTTAATCATTCGATTCGCTGAGCCTTATCAACTTCAATTCAACCCTAAAATATTTCCTGATGAGCTTGGGCGTAACGGCAGTCGATTAGGCACGGCTGAAATAGCCGGGGCAAATGGTGAAGAAACGTTTAGCTGTGGCATCGCTCCCAACTTCTGCGCCGCCATCAGCTCGATATCGTAGCCTTCGTGTCTCACTCTTTCGTCAACATACAGCAAGGACATACCCAGCATCCACACCGGGGCCAAAAGAATTGAACTGAGAGGTTCTATGACGCTGTAGCCGATGGCATACCAGGCCGGCCACTGCGCGGCGTTCCAGGGAGTTGGATCAATTCCATTGAGGTAGCCATACCAACCAAGCGGAATCACCAGGACCATCAAGGCGGAATATGTTGCAAAGCTGATGAAGAGGGTCATCGCCATAAGCCGGCGCACGTTTCCTTTGGCGAGTGAAAAGCTTCGGCCAATAGATTCGAAGACGGACTTGCCTTCAACAAGCATTACCTGGGGAACGTACGCTACTTTTCCCGCCATAAAGAAGAATAACCATAGGGCGAGCATGGTCGCGGCAATACCACCGATCACTCCAACGAAAACCGCCAGCCAAATGGGCACCCATTGCGCCAGAAAAACAGCTCCCAGCGTGGCGAAGATTACGATCATGTACCAACCGAAGAACGCGACAGTAAAGGCGATGGCCAACCACAGCATCACGATTACCGTCGCGCCAAATAAAGACCAGAATCTCGAGCGCACCGCTGCATAAGTGGTACGAACCAGCACAGGTTCGTTCCAGAGAAGGTGTGTCACGAGATTGCGAGAAGCGCCGCCCATCACCAGCAGACTAAAAATATGGCCGGCAATAACCACGCCAACGGCTATGAAAATAAGTAGAACGTAAAGAACGAGTGTCGCGGTGTCGGGCGTGTTGACAACTCCGCGTGTGCTGATTGTCCACAAGACCCAACCGATCGCCGTGACCACTACAGGCGGCGCCGCGATCCGCATCAAGGTCAAGAGGTGGCGGCGATATAGCCGGACCGCGCGGTCAATAAGATCGCCTGCACCGAGAGGAACCAGGTGAAGATCGTTAGCGCTGGATGCGGGCATAGACACTAACCGCGTTCGGATGTGAACTCTGAAATTTGATTTGAAATCTGAGAACTGAAATCAAGTGCAGATCTTAGCACGCACGTTCGACATCCGAACAGATTTTGGTGCGCGTTGAGATTTCCGCTAGAATCTCCCGGCAATCCTTAAAATGTGGGACAGGCATTCTTGCCTGGTCATAACGTGCTGGAAAGCTGACATGTGCCCCTGTAGCTCAATGGTTAGAGCAGCAGACTCATAATCCCAAAGCGGCTTTAACACGCAGTTGCACCGAATGATATACCAAGCGCTGTGTCTGTCCTCACTGGCCAGGCGTCGTCAATTGAAAGCCCCAACGAGTCTTCACCCGGCAACCGGGGTGACTTGTCAGGGTTTTTCGCGAAGCCCCTAATCTCCCGGAGTGTCGGAATATTCCGAGGGAGCGAAGCCGTGCGAGAGTACAGTGGAGGCCCAACTTGGTCGCTGCAACCGGCGCCATTACGCGTCCTATTTCTCGCGCAGAATATATCGTGGGTGAAATCAAACAACGTAAACGCGGTGTTGCCTTCGTCTTGTCGTTCTTATCGCTTGCGGCTAAGGGCCTCAGCTATTGGCTCTGGGTCCTTCGCCCCTTAGTGTCTTGCAAATTGTCTTTTGCACTCAAGGAATGAAAGCGTAGACTAAGCGTGTTTCACTGTCTGGGCGACAACACACATACGGCTTGGACAATGCGGGTTCCTCAGGAGATCAAGCAGAAGGATTCATAGTCCGCGAAGCGGACGGTTGAAGGTTTTTTTCAATCGTCCGCGTCACGGATGTCGCCTTTGACCTGGACATCTCCGGTTACAGAAATGACTGCATCTTCCTCCTCCTTATCTCTTGCTCGAAAGGTTTACCGGCGGACTATCGCTCCTCTCGGCAGGTTTAAGCTGCAAAGGATGCTCGCAGACGGCTTGCCCCGACCTTTCCAACACCCTTTGGAGTTTTTGTTCAATAAACGGTTAAGCCACTCGGAATGGCAGCAGGTGTCTAGAGTTGAGTTGATTCGAGAAACGGTGGAACGCCAGACACGATCATTTGAAGTTGTTAACCGTGAGGGTAAAGTTTGCCAACTCACCGCCTCTGAGATTGCACATCGGGTGAGCGTTAATCCTGAGTGGGGAACATTCCTGTATCTCTGTTCACAGTCTTTTGGAGCGCGGACAGTTTTAGAGTTGGGCAGTTGTGCCGGAATATCTGGTTGCTATCTGGCATCCTCAGAGTATTGCGAAAGATTTATCACCGCAGAGGCTTCCCCGGCCTTAGCTTCCTTGGCGAGGGCAAATATCTGCCAGGTTGCGAACAAAGCGGAGGTGGTGAACGCATTGTTCGATGATGCTCTGGACCAGATTCTTCCGACATTAGGAGCTGGTGTTGATCTGGCCTACATAGACGGTCATCATAAGTACGAGCCGACGTTACACTATTTTCGCCGCCTGGAGCCCCACTTGAATAAAGGGGGGTTGGTTGTTTTTGATGACGTTCATTTATCACAGGATATGTGGCGGGCCTGGGAAGTCCTCAAAAGACGGAAGGGATTCGCATACACGGTAGATGCGGGCAGGTTCGGAATATGCTTTTGGGAGAGCTTCTCTGCGATACCTGTTAATTACGACCTTTGCCGGTACCTCGGTTGGTTATGGAAAGTGTCCCCAAAGACAGTTCGTGGTTCCTCGAACACTGGAGCGAATACTTCAAGTCTTCATCGACGCTGAAGACCAGCGTTAGGCCAGGAAGGAAACGGTTGTGATAAAACGGGGGGTCAGGCGAGTATTACGTCATCTGGGTTATGACATTCTTAAGATCCCTGGCACTCAACGCTTCCGTCCCGTACCGGAGCCGCTCCCGGTAGAGCCGAGCTGGCCGCTCCCTCGCCGCGCGCAGGGGCCTTCCGATGAGGAAATAAGCAAGCAGTTCGCTCGATATGATTTTTGGCACTACGCATACGAGTTTGATGGTGGTCTATCTTTCCCTACGCGCCACCACAACCCGGGGCTGGATACAGATGACCCTCAACGGCCTTTGCAGCGGTTCAGGCATTTTATGCCTTACCTAATACAATCGCAGGGCGGAAGGCTCAAAGGTAAACGCGTGCTCGACATCGCCTGCAACTCGGGTTTCTGGTCGATACAGTGTGCCCTTCTTGGGGCGGAAGTCATAGGGTTCGATGCGCGTGCTGAACTCATTGAGCAGGCCAACCTGCTCAAGTGGATCACCGGTGCCGACAGCGTGGAGTTCAAAGTGCTTGATTTTTGGCAAATGACCCCCGAGGCGCTGGGCGGCAAGTTCGATATCGTTGTTAACTTGGGGTTTCTTTACCATGTACCCAAACCGGTTGAAGCTCTCGAACTAACTAAAACAATGGCCCGGAAGCACATCCTTCTTGATACGGCGGTGCATCCATCGCAGGAGTTTACGATTCATTTGAAGTGGGAAGAACCTTTTGACATTCGCATGGCTGTTGACGAAGGGATTGTTGCCCTACCTACAAAACCAAGCGTTGAGTTAATGTTGAGACACCTGAAGGTCAACGGGTGGTTCGAAATCCCTGTACGTACTCAAGATATGCCTCTTGACTACCTCACGGGTAGACGCGCGACTTGGCTGATAGAGGTATAAGTAAATTTATTATGCTCTATCGAGTGGAAGGACTGGCGCGGGTCAGTACACTTTCGGCCTAAGAAAGGCATGCACCAGCAGCAAAAAGAAGCTGAGGCAGATTAAGAGAGCCAAACGGAAAAGGTAATGAATGTCTAAGGAAAGGGAGGAAAGCAAGACGTCTTGAGCTCATGTGGCCATCCGCACCAAGTGCCCGATCCTCTCGTCTCGGTGATCCTCGCGGTTCACAATCGGGAGGGGTCGGTCGCCCGCGCCATCGCCAGTGTTCTGGCGCAAACGTACCGCCACCTGGAGTTGATCGTCGTCGATGACGGCTCGAGCGACAGCACGCGCGTCGTGGTCGAAGGCTTCGGCGGGCCAGTAACGCTGATCACGCAGTCGCATACTGGCGTTTACGCGGCACGCAACCGTGGTCTGCGTCACGCGCGAGGCGAACTGGTGGCCTTCATCGACTCGGATGATGCGTGGCTTCCGGATAAACTCGCGGTGCAGCTACCGCTGATGCGCCGGCCGGAAGTGGGGCTGGTTTTCGGCGATGCCATCCACGTGACGGCCCCGAAGGAGGGCGCACCCCGTACGGGCCTGACGTCGTTCCGCGCTGCACCACCTCGGCGTGGCCTCGCTGCCGACCACTTCGCATGGTCCAACTTCGTTCCCACCTGTACAGTGCTGGTGCGTCGCTCCTGCCTGGTGGAGACGGGCGGCTTCTCCGAGGCGAGCGACCTATCGGCGGACTATCTCGCGTGGTTCCGAATCGCTCTACGACACGAACTGGATTACGTTGACCGCCCGTTAATCGAGTACACGGTTCACGCCGACGGGATAAGCTTCGACCTCGGGCGAGCGCTCACCGGGCGCATAGAGCTCTTTTCCGCGGAACTCGCGCAGACCACTGATCTGGCGACGCGCGTGTTGCTCCGGAGGTTGCTGTTCAATCTTTCGCTGGGCCTCGCCCTCGCCGTGCCGCGTGGTCGCGCGGGCAACGTATCCCAACCTTTGCGGCTCGCCTGGCGCACAGCGTCGCGGGTGGCCGGGCTCGAGGCCGCGCTGTGGACCGCCGCTTTCGCAATTGATCAGCTGTGCGTGCGGACACGACGACTATTCTCATGAACAGATCTCTCGTCAGCGTCATCATAGAAACGATCACCACGCGCTTCGATTGCGCGACCGGATCGCTGGCCGATGACCTCGGAGGCACGCTCGACGCGCTCGACCGACAGACATACCCCCAGGAGTTGATCGAGCGCATCGTGGTTCTTGATGATGAAGTCGACGACGACGACGTTGGCGAGCTTCGCCGGCGCTATCCGTCGGTGAAATTCGTGTTGTCGCCGGCGAGCAACTACTTCGCCGCGAAGAACGCCGGCACGGCGGCGGCGGCCGGGGACATCATCGCCCTGCTCGACGGCGACTGCGAACCGGCGCCCGATTGGCTGAACGCACTGCTGACGCGGTTCGAGTCCGGCGTCGCTGCCGTCGGCGGATGTACCCGTTACACCGGCGGCTCATGGGCCGCCCGAACGTTTTCCATTCCCGATTTCGCCTACGTTCTGGCGGACGAGACCGGCGCAGCGTCCGGATTCAACATCAACAATGTGGCGTTCCGCCGCGAGGTTCTTTTGGCGCATCCGTTCGATACCCGTATCTCACGCAACGGCGGCTGCTACTTCCTCTTTCATCAATTGCGCGCAGACGGCGCGCGCGTCCTCTATGAACCCCGCGCAGTGGTCGCGCACGGTATCGACATCCGTGGCCTCGGCTTCGTGCGCAAGCACTTCGATCGCGGATATGACGGCGTCGCGGTTTACCGTCTGGACGCCAATGCGGTTCTGCGCGGAACGCGTCTTTTCCGCCGCCTCGGCGCCGTGGCGCTGGTGGCGATCATCGGCCGCCGCATCGGCGTCGATTGGCTGTGCCTGCTGCGGCACCGCCGCCAGATCGGAATCTCGGTCGTGGCGCTTCCGTATTTCGGGGCCATTGCGGTCGCCACGCGTCTGATCGAGCTGACTGGCGGACTGACGGCCATCGTCGCATCGAGCTTGTCGAAACAGGAAACCTGATGCTCCGAGGCGCCTCTATCGTATGCCTCTCGTCGATTGACTGGTCATTCAATCGGCAGAATCCCCAGGAGGTCTCGTTGGCCCTGGCCGAAGGCGGCAATCGCGTGCTCTTCGTCGAGAACACGGGTGTCCGGCGCGCGACCTTGCGCGACGCGCCGCGGCTCTGGGCGCGTTTTCTTCACTGGTGGCAGGCGCGCGGAGGCGTGAAGTTAGTGGCGCCTGGCATCGATGTCTTGTCACCGCTGGTGCTGCCGTTCCCATATTCGCGCGCCGCAGTTTTTATGAACACGCGTGTCCTGCTTCGTGCCCTCCGAACATGGCTCGGCGATGGCGGCGGTCCGCTGATCGTGATCACCTTTCTGCCGACGCCGCTGGCGCGTGCGGTAATCGCCGCCCTCGACCCGGCGCTCACCGTCTACTATTGCATCGATCGTCTGGCGGAGAGTTCGCCGAGTGCGCGAAGGGTGGTGCATTCGGAGCGTAAGGTCCTCGCCGAGGCGGACCTGGTGCTGGTGACGTCGGGTGTGCTCTACCAGTTCGCAGCGGAAGTGACATCGCGCGTCCATGTGATAGCGAGCGGTGTTCGAGGCAAGGAGTTCGAGCGCGCCCGGCAGTCACGCGCGGAGGCCCACAAGGCCTTCACGGCTCTGTCACGGCCGGTCGTCGGGTATGTGGGCAGCCTTCGCAGCTCGACCGATCTCGAACTGCTGGCGAATGCTGCGAAGCTCGCTCCCGATTTACAGTTCGTGTTGGCAGGTCCGCGATTCGTCGACGTTACGTCATTGGTGACGCAGCCAAACATACGGCTGCTCGACGCCATCAGGCACGAAGACGTCATGAACTACATGGTGCGGTTCGACGTGGGCATCCTGCCGTATTCAATCAATCAGTTCACCGCCGGCATCATGCCGGTGAAGCTCAAGGAGTATTTAGCGGCAGGCCTGCCGGTCGTGGCGACTCCGCTGCCGGAAGTGCGCCATTTTGCCGAGCGGCATCCCGGTCTCGTCAGGTTCGCCGGCGAGCCGCAGGCATTCGTCACCGCCTTGCGTGCGGCGCTTTCTGATAGCGCGCCCGAGGTGGTAGAGCGCCGTTTGGCCGTAGCCCGGCAATACGAATGGAGCGATCAGATGGCGGGGATGATTGAGTTGATCGAGCGGGCGCTGGCGAGGCTTCCATCTGGGTCGCGCGGCTCTGCACAAAAAGTAATGGGAACATTCAGCGAAGCGGACGAATGGAAGTAGCCCAGCACGTTCATACTCTGATTCAAAACTCCAGACCTTCAGCACCAAGGGTGCGAAATGTAAAAGCCCCGTATTTTGTAACTCGGTGGGTTGTCAGAAGTAGGAGGTCGAAGCGAAGATCTCCGGTGAGTGGGTTGATCGAGTTCCAACCCTGAAAAGGGGTGCTCCCTCTTGCCCTGGCGGAACCGAAAATCTGTGCGGTCTCGCCGCCCGTGAATCGCGCCTGCTACCCCCCGGTAATCAGGCGGTTACTAAGACTTCGTTCTCACCTTTCTCAGTCAGGCGTTTTAGTCGCATCCAGACCAATACGTTAAAGAGTAAACGAACTATCAATACGTCAGCTAACTGTATACAGGCCATGGAAAAGGCATTTAGGCCGCCGACCAGCGCAAAGAGAACCACAACACTACTGCTCAGTAGCAGCCCCAGATTGTGCCATTTTAGTAAATCCAAACTTACCGCCAGAGGACGGAAGACCAGGAAAACCAACTGTATCCCTACAACACTTATTAAGACATAGAACACCGGCAGTGCATCGGCATACTCGGGTTGAAATAGCCTAAAGAGTAGTATTCGCGCCAGCAGGAAAGCGCTGATCACTAACGAAACAGCTAAAATCGTCGCCGACACGACGTACCGACCCAGCAAGCGCTTCAATTGTTCAAATTTTTGCTTCGCGACGAGTGAAGTTATCTCCGGGATAAGCGCAGTTTGAGTATTGGTTGTTAAGAGAGAGAGGGGAGCGGTGAGCTGTTTGGCCAGTCCATACAGAGCAACCTGCGTGGGCGAGGAAAAGAGGCCTAAGAAAAAGAGGTCGCCCGGGTTCAGCCCGATTTTCAGGTATCCCGAGAGATTGCTACTTACCAGACACCGGACCAGGTGAGGACGGCGCTGTGCTGGAGGGTGCCTTGCTGGTTGCGTTTTACTCAGGACTGGTTTCACCACTCGTAAGGCTTGGGCCAGCGGCGGCACACTCTGGACGAAAATGCCAATAGCAAATGCTGTGATTATGAGCTTGAGGTTGTAGCCGTCGCTAGTGGCGAAGTAAACACAAAGAATCGTCAGCGTAACCAGGCTTCCCAGTACTTGTGGCACGACGATGGAAGTGAAGCGGTTATGAATTCGCAGAATCGGTTCATAAAATCCGCTAAACGTCGAAACTAAAACAGTGCAACCGTAGATATTGAAAAGCGGCGCAAGCCCAAGGCCTGGATAGATACGGTCTGCCAGCCGGGGCGATAACGTGAGAACCACGCCGCAGATTAGCAGACTGGAGGCCAGACTAATTCCCAGACAGAAGAGCAGCAGACGTTTGAGGGAGAAATAGTCCCCCTGCTCTTTGAGTGGCTGGAAGAAGCGAAACATCACGTCAGTCACGCGCAACCCAAGAAAAGAGTCAAGAAAAACAAAGAGATTCATGACGATCAGCACGCGCCCGTAATCTTCGATCTTCAACAGCCTCGTCAAAAGCGCAGTTTGGACTAACTTGATTACGAGAGAGAGAGCTGAGCCCAAAACGCTGATTGAGACATTCCGCCTGAAGCGGCGCCATATCGAGTTGTCCTCGGCGCTTATTTTGATTAGGCCTAAACCTTGCTTCACGCTCACCATCGAAATCTTAAGCATTCTGAGCCAGGGGTTTATTTTCTGCTGCAATCAAACGTGGGCCAACAACAGGCACCTGAATCGAACCAACTAACACGGAATTTTGCGTTGTCACTGAGTGTGGTTTCTAGAATACCGGACCCGCTCTGCCGTGCGCCGCACATTCATCGCCGGCTCTCTCCTGTACCAATCAAGAGCCTGGGCTGCCCCTTCTGCGGCGAGAATGATCATCAGTATCAGGAAGAAATAGCGCAGCCTATAGAGCGCGCCGACATTGACGACTACCAGGCCGAGGGCCACTATGCCCATCAAGGCCACTGACAAAAGTAACCAGACTGAAAGGCGCCACCGCCCTCGCCAAAGGCCCACCAGCGCCAAAGCCTCTACCACGTACATAGCGAGAGTCTCCAAGCCACTGAGTAACCTTCCCACAGACCCGACGTGGCCCCCGCTGGCGAACCACATATCAGGAAACGGGGCAAAGAAACCTATGACCGCAGCGCGTGGGAGATAGCGAATGAGATCTGCCCTGCTCGTTAACTGAACGTTAAGATCAATACTCGAGGCGGCGTCTGGGTAGAACCTGATAAACTCAGCCCGGTGTCTTACAACCCGCGCCGCTATGTCCCATCGAGGGATTGGCGGCTGAGTTTTTAAAGTTTCGAGGGTTCCCGCATCGCCCAAAGGAGAAGCGTTCTCGTTTAGCCGTGCCGCGACCGTAGTGCGGGGGGGCACAAGCGGGTCTCTAAATCTGGGTAGAACGCGACTAACACCTACGGCGATCACAATCAACAGCATCAGCCCGAAGGAGTTTGTCGTAAGGAATCGCCTTTCCAGGAGCTGCCGAACGATGAGCATTCCGGCTCCGAGAAACGCAACAGCGATCATGAGTTCCCCCATGTTATCTCGCGTAAACCAGAGGAAGATGGCGACCAGGCCTCCCCCCACTCCGTGCAATAGGGCGCGGCGCCAGGAAAGGCTTCGCGAAAGCAAACGCAAGTTGATGAGAATTAACGCCAGCATTCCTGTCACGAACAGTGGATCCCTCAGCAATTGTGTGGTGTGTAGCAAGAATGATGGCCATATCCCGACAGAGGCGGCGGCAAGTAGACCCGCGCGTCGGTTGAAGGTTTCCTGGCCCAGGTTGGAGACGAGAACGAGACTACCCAGATAGCAGAGAGCGTTGAGCGGCTCAACGCCGATGATCGTGAAACCTAACAAGGGTCCGAAAACAGCAAAGCAAATCGAATAGAGTTTGAAGTGAAACGGATAAGCCGCAGTAATCCAGCCGCGAATCTGGCCGCGCCTGAGCAGTTCGCTCAACCGAACCATTGCCGCGCGATCTTTTACTCCATCCGGAGCAAAAGACTTCGCTATCCCATTAGTGTCGAACGTGCCCGGCAAGAGTGCAAACCGGCCGATAGCATCGACGGCGGTGGTAACTGCCAGATGGAAAATCACCGCAGCGATTCCTAAGCGGATCGGACTAAGCCAAAGGTTAGTCCCCGTGCGGTTGGTCGCCCGGCGCGGTCCTCTGATTCGCTCCATATTCTGGTTTTCCACTGGCAACGTTTCCGGCGGCACAGTGTACAGAATCTTTCTGCAAGCCGGTTATCTTTTTGTTCGTGAAGGTAAATCAAAAAATGCGCGCCGGCATGTAAGTCTGACTTCCCGCGCCCAAGAGATGCTGGTGAACCGATCGCTCGAGAGCAAGTCGGAATATGTCTCGCAAATTACGCTGGTAAACCCTATCCAGTGACTTCGCTCGACCATCTTCACAAGAAGCTTAGGAGTGATTTGCAGCTCCCAAAGGACTGCGTGATACACTCATTGCGCCACACTTTTTTGACCAGGTTCGGTGAAGCTGGCGCAGACGCCTTCACGATTAAGAAAGTTGCGGGTCATAGCAGCGTGACGATTTCGGAACGCTACATTCACCCTACACCGGAAGGGCAGGAACGCGCCTTCGTGAGTTTCTCTAATCTGAACCAAGCGGCGGTTGAAAAAGCGGAAAAGACAAAGAGTCGCTGATTTCCGCTACAGTCCTAGGTAAACCGCCCGTAAGTTGTTGTGCCCCTGTAGCTCAACGGTTAGAGCAGCAGACTCATAATCTGTTGGTTCGGGGTTCGAATCCCTGCGGGGGCACCAACGTTAATTCCTTCAAGCCATGCCCAAAGAAACCACGAAGCCAATCAGGAAGCCCGGCGGCTGGAGCACGCTCCTCCGACAACTTGCCACCTGGGAGAAGCCCGCGCTGCTCGTCCTGGTGAAAGATCTCTACGAAGCGGCTGCCGAGAACCGCGACTTTGTCCAGGCCCGCTGTCAGACCGGAGAGAGCGGCGGCGAGGCCCTGGAAAAGTATCGCCATAAAATCGTGGAGCAATTCTATCCGGTGCGGGGTGAGGCCAAACTCAAACTAGGGGAAGCGCGCAAGGCCATTAGGGATTACCGCAAGGCCACGGGCAATCTCCACGGCACGGTCGAACTGCTAATGACCTATGTGGAGAATGGCGCAGAGTTCACGTACGAGTATGGGGACATCGACGAGCGGTTTTACAGCAGCATAGAGTCGGCGCTGGACGAACTGGCCGCCCTGTTATATGGCGACGCGCGGGAAATGTATCCAACGTTCAGCGAGCGCCTCGCAAGAGTCGAGCAGCTGAGCGACGGCATCGGATGGGGATTTCACGATTACATAGAAGAGGTCGTCTGGCAGCTGGAGGAAGAACTCGGTGATCAATAACTGACACAGCTGTGGGGGGCTTCCTCACTCCGACATTGACCAATTCGCGGTGCAACTAAATACTGCCACATCTTGTTTATTTGCTGATTACCAACTTTCGACCCTAACTCTTCAGTGAGTTTTAATTGATGTCTCAGAAACTAAAGTCGCGCGATCGCTCCGATCAGCGGGGCAAACTCCGCATCGGCAACGACTGGAATGCGATCACGATCATCGCGCTATCGCAATCGAATCCGCTAAAGGCCATCGCCGAGTTGGTCGAGAATTCCATCGACGCCCATGCAAAGAATGTCACGATCGTTCGCGGTCGCAGCGAAGGCCGCCATTACCTGGAAGTCCGGGATAACGGGCAAGGAATCCCCCGCGATGCGGATGGCCGGCCGGACTTTCGCTATGTCGCCACCCATATTTGCGACTCCGTGAAGCGACGGCTCAAGGTGGAAGGCGCCGCCGGACTTCAGGGTGAGTTCGGCATTGGTCTGCTTTCCTTTTGGACGCTTGGAGAGGAGCTGACGCTGACTTCTACAGGGGCGGACGATCGTGCATGGCAAATGGTCATGCGAAAAGGTGACCCGAGCTACGCAGTCAAAATCAAACGTTCGCTTTTTATGGAGCCCGGAACTCAATTGCGAATAGCCAGGCTGCTCGAGGGAATTCGTTCGCTTTCGGGAGAGAAGATCCAGTGGTACCTCGCGGCGGAGTTGCGCGACCGTATCCGCCACACCGGCGTGCGTATTACGGTGATCGACAAGATCGCCAGGAAGCAGTACGCAGTGGAGCCGCGGCAGTACGAAGGACGATTGCTGCATCAATTGCCGGCGGTTCGCGCTTCGCTCGGCGACGTTTACGTTGAGCTTTACATGAACGAACCGAGAGAAACGAATCGAGTTGCGTTATTTCGACACGGCACGCGCGTGTTCCAAGACATTTCCGCAGGTGAAGAACTGGCGAAGCCGCCGTGGACAACACGGTATCTTCAAGGCCACATCGATGCGCCTTTCATCAATCTAACGCCGGGCACCCGTAGTGGCATCATCCACGATGAAGCTTATTCCGCGCTTTTAGATGCGCTGCTTCCGTTAGAGGAAAAGCTGAGCGAGATGTTCGAAGCGCAACGTCGAGCTGAGGAAGAGCAAGCCAGCCGTGAACTACTGCACACAATACAGCGCGCGTTTCGCGAGGCACTCCTGGCGCTGCCGGCCGAAGAATACGACTGGTTCGATATTCATTCCCGTGCACAACGCGGTTTGGGAAGCAGCAATCGAGAGGTTGATCCTGGCGAGGGAGTTATGGTTGGTGCTACGGAGTCTCAGACCAGCAATGTAAGGCAGCGGCAGTTTTTCGAGTTCGCTGGTCCGCTCTTCAGTGTCGCAGTTTCACCCGCTTCGAGCGTCGTGCGGGTTGGCGAACAGAGGTCACTACGTGCGTTGCCCTATGATCGATCCCGTCGCCGCGTCGAAACCAATCTCACATTCATGTGGGAATTAGTTGAAGGCAATGGCGCCCTGGATCATCGCCAGGATCAAGCGGTGAGCTTCCTCGCGCCGGCCGAGCCCGGCCTGGTGCGCGTAAAGGTCTCGGTTCGCCAGGGCGACATTGAGCGTTCAGGCGACGCGCTAATAACGGTGACGCACGATTTACTTCCACAAGTTGGAACGACAACGGTCGAATCGTCGGGTTTGCCGGGCTACACTTTCGAAAGCGCGCCGGGCGATTCGTGGAGATCCAGATTCGATTCGACGCGGAACATCATTGTCGTAAACAACGGTCACCGCGATTTCGTGTACGCGGCCCGCAACAAGTCGCTCAAGTTACGTTACCTGGTCCGACTATATTCCAAGGAGCTCGTGCTGAGGAACTTCGTCGGGTTGCCACCAGACCAACTCCTGGAACGCATGGTCGAGCTATCGTTAAGAACCGAAGAGAATCTTTAAGTAATTAGATATTCCGAGAAGCGCTTAAGCGAATCGAGAAATACGCCGGGCGCTGACGCGAAGATGGTAGGTAATGAGGTCAGTACCACCTCGCGGTAGCGGGTGGGTTCTGGAATGGATTTGAGGCCGATTGAGGATGAATGCAACGGACCCCGCTACCGCGAGGTGGTGCTGACCTCATGGGACCGCTCGTTGAACTGGTCAAGCGGCGCTCTTGAATTGGAGCTTCGCTTGCACCCCTAACGAGGCCAACACCCGCAGCATAAGATCCGTTGAAATATCGAGGGTGTTACGGTTTAGAATGGCGGTCACGCGAGTGCGTGACGTGTGAGCGAGCCGCGCAACGTCTGAATGTGTCAATCCCTTCTTGCCGACGACCTCGATGATCTTATCGTTCAAGTCGCTGCGGAATTCGATCTCCATTCCGTCGGCGGGCTGGAGGCCCAACACCTTCGCGAGTTCTCTGGCATTACGGGCGACAACTGGTCTAACTTTCTTCATCGAGCATCTCCTTAAGTACCTTCTGCGCTAAGGCAATCTCATACGACGGTCGCGAACGCAAGTGTCTCAAATATGAGACATGGTTGTCGAGAAATTTCAGGGGGCAGTCTTAGATGTCGCGACGTCCACAAATTGATGGCTGTGCCACTCAGTAGTATAGTCTGGGAATGGCTGGCACGGATGATGCCGTTTGGTTTGAGTTCGTGGAATCGAAGGTGTTTTCCAAACAGGCGCGAACTTGGCGCCGAGGTTCTAGCGCGAATCGAGTCTGACTTGGTTCAGAATCCAGAACGCGGCGCGGTGTTGAAGGGAACGCACGGTGTTCGCAAAGCTAGAGTCGCTGATCCTGCGTCTGGGCGTGGGAAGAGTGGCAGTTATCGATATCTGTATCTCTATCTTGAACACGCAGGCAGAATTCACTTGCTCTACTTGTTCAGCAAGGGTGAACAGGCCGACTTGTCGCCGCGGCAGAAGCAGATTATCGGGGCGTTCAGCCAGAAGATTAGGAAGGAACGTTGAGTCATGAAAGCAGCAAAGACTAGGAAAGCGCAGACGAATAAGGCGAACTATATGAGTGACGAGGCATTTGCCGACCTCAAGGAAGCAATGGAAGGTGCCCTTGCTTTTGAACGTGGCGAGCGGCGCGATTTGAAAGTAACTCGAATTCAGGCTCCCCGCCCGCCGAAGGCAATGTCACCTAGAGACATTGCTCGCATCCGACTAAAGCTCAACTGCTCACAAGCCGTGTTTGCGATGATGCTGAACATCAGCCCCAAGACGGTCCAAGCCTGGGAGCAGGGCTCAAGAGAGCCCGGTGATGCAGCTCTAAAGCTGCTAACTATCGCGAAAAAGCACCCCGAAATTTTGCTTGAAGCTTGAAGAACAAGAGCTGGCGGTTAGTGGTTCCCTTGTGTGTTTCTGACTATCTTGGTCAAGAATCTTCACCGAAGGAGCAAATAAATGATTCAAAACTTCGACAAGGTAAAAACCCAACTGGGTGAACTGGCGACTGTTATTAACTCATTCAAGTCAGAGGCCGTGCAGTTGCGTATTATCGAGTTGATTTTGGGTGCGCAGACGGAAGAAACCGCAGCGGCTGATGTTAAGACTACGCCACGACGCGCTACGCGCCGCAACAAGTCTCAGTCGAAGCGAGATGATGCTTCGGATTCGCCAAAGAAAGCCAAAGCGCCGGGAGGGACAGGTGCCGTGGCGACGTTGAGCCAGTTGGCCTCGGGAACATTCTTCGACAAGCCACGCACTATCAAAGATCTCATTGACCACTGCAAACACAATCTAGCGCGCACTTTTAAGGCAAACGAGTTCTCTGGAAAACTTGGTCGGATGGTGCGTAACGGAGAACTCACCAGAAAGAAGAACGCCGACAAACAGTATGAGTACAAAAAGCCTTAGCCCCGTGCTGGATTCTGCTTTCGCGAAGGTGCCGGCTGCATTTCGCTCGAGGATCATTAAGACTTATCTCGACCTGAAACGTAACTGCGTTGAATCTCGATACGAGGCCGCAGGTCTGTCTGCGGGAAAGTTCTGTGAGGTCGTCTTGCGACATCTGCAAGAGGAAGTCCATGGCAAGTACACGCCTTTCGGCAAGAAGATCGACAATTACGCCGACGAATGCCGAAGACTGGTAACCGCACCCAAGACGGCTGGGAATGAGTCGCAGCGGATAGTCTTGCCCCGAGCGTTGCTTTACCTTTACACGATGCGTAACAAGCGAGGGATAGGCCACGTGGGAGGCGATGTCGATGCAAACGCCATTGATATCGCCACTATTGCCAGGACGGCAGACTGGATAGTTTGCGAAGTTATTAGAATAAATCATGGCTTGTCACTCGAAGAGGCGCAAGACTTGGTTGATGGAATTTCTGTCCGAGAGTTGCCTATGATCTGGGAGGTCGCTGGGAAGAAACGTGTCCTAAAGGAAGGACTCAAGGCTAGGGACCAAGTATTGCTGCTTTTGTATTCGAGTTCTGAATCCGGAGTGCTCGTAGAAGACTTGTGCGAATGGGTCGAGTACTCAAACCTAGGAGTTTTCAAAAGCAAGGTCCTTCAGGCCTTGCACAAAGAGCGTCTAGTTGAGCACGATAAGGATACTGACTCCGTTTTCCTTTCGCCGAAGGGCGCAACTTTCGTAGAGCAGAACCTTCTGTGAGAAAATGTCGGCTCGGGAGAATGAATTTTGTCGTCACCGAAATCACAAGAACAAATCGCATCTGTTGCCTGGCAATCGAATGATCAGCGATCAAAGCTATACCAGGGCGATAGCCTCGGATTAATGGCATCGCTGCCAGCGAATAGTGTTGACTGCATTTGGACTGATCCTCCATACAACTTATCCAATGATGGAATCACTTGCGTCGCAGGACGCATGGTCAAAGTTAACAAAGGTGAATGGGATCGCAGTCGCGGTGTCGAACTCGACCATGAATTCAATAAGACTTGGTTGGCTGCTTGTCACCGGCTCTTGAAGCCGACTGGCACGATTTGGGTCTCAGGTACGGTCCACGTTTACCCCTCGGTGAGCTTTGCCATGCAAGAACTGGGTTTCCGAATCTTGAACGACATTATTTGGGAAAAACCAGCGCCACCACCGAATCTCGGCTGTCGATGTTTCACGCACGCGACCGAGTTAATACTCTGGGCTACAAAAGCGAAAAAGGGAAAGGATAAATATACATTCAACTACGACGCGATGAAGGCAGAGAACGCTGGCAAACAAATGAAAAACGTCTGGCGTATGCCTGCTCCGAGTAAAGATGAAAAGCGTTATGGGAAGCACCCGACTCAAAAGCCGATCTCGCTCGTTGCTCGTTGTCTTCGCGCTAGCACCAACGAGGATGATCTTGTGTTCGATCCGTTTTCCGGGTCGGCCACAACCGGCGTTGCATCGCTTATGCTTAAGCGGCAATTCATAGGGTGCGAAATGGACAAGAAGTTCATATCCATCGCAAATCGTCGATTAGCCGATGCTACCGGAACATACCTGCCCACTGAACCCAAGGAACATTTACTTTGGAGCGATTAGACGCCATTGCAAAGCTGCGAACGCTTGTCGGAACAGATCTTCGCCCCCTGGCCGACACACACCAAATTACAGTTTGGAGGGGCGGGAAGAAGAATAAGGGATGGGCTGGTCACACCATCGAACGCTTCTTAGGCCTACCGATCAATTCCGCACAATCACCTAACTTCGGCAGCTGAGAGCTAAAACAAGTACAACTTGTCGCAAAGCGCGATGGAATGCTGCGCGTCAAAGAGACTATGGCAATTACGATGATCGATCCGGTCAATGTCGCAGCAAAGGCGTTTGATGAAAGTCACCTATTAGCGAAGCTTCGAAAGATTGTCGTAGTCGCTCGAGTTTTTGATTGCCAAGAAGAAACTTGCTCGTTCCTGCACTCCGTGGCGGAGTTCGACCTGGGGGACACTGAGGTATATCAGCAAGTCAGGGCAGACTACGACCTTGTCCGACAGACTATAATCGAAAAGGGATTCTCAGCTTTGAGTGGCAGTATGGGCGTTCTCGTGCAACCTCGTACGAAAGGACTAGGACATGGCAGCGTATCGCGGGCCTTCTATGCGCGAACCTCTTTCGTGGGTCGGATATTAGGAGACGGCTATCACATTCCATTGCCTGTTAGCTCGGGATTGTGAAACGAGCGAAGCGGCGTTCATGACAGACCATTCTTTGGAGTCCAAAATCGACACAGCGACCGTAGCCGAAGGTCGACGCTCGTCAGAATTGACGATAAACAATGGAACACGGCGGCAATTTCGGGAGAGGATTATTCAGGAGTTCTTGAAGGAAGAGCCAGGCACGGGGAAGGGTGAACTCACCTCCAAGTACACATATTTTGTGGAGTCGCTGGCAAATGGCACGCGCGTATTTCTGACTCGTCCCGCACGGCTCAATAACGGATTTGATTTCGAAATAAGAGTTGAGGGCATGAAATTCGCTAGTGCGAAAGGACGCACGACCAATCGCCCGAGCCAGTGATATTTCAGGACCTAATTCAAAAGAAGGCGGAGAGCGGTAAAGCTTACGCGGATCTGTTTAGGTTGATCGAACGTATCTACAATTGCGAGGACATTTCACCCGAAGCCTACGCGCATCTCACATTCGCCTCTGGATTGCCAGTAGACATGCTCCTTCACGTCATCAAATGGTTCTTCATCGAGCAAGACGTTACGTATTGGAATTACTCTGGCAGGGGGATGTTCATGTCAGGGGTTCCGCGACCCGAATGACTCGCGTCCCCAAGATGGCGCGATTATGGCGCGATGGCGTGGTTTTACGAAGCGATACCTAGCTAACTTTGACGGCTGTGGATTCGGTAAATACTGCTTCATCTCACTTCGTCTCGCCTTGTTGATGCCCCTCAAACCGTCTCATAATCTGTTGCTTCGGGTGCCGAATCTCTGCGGGCCACCACTCAAATCAAGAGTTACGGGCAGCGAAATAGCTGCCCGTTTCGGGAACATTTGTGGCAAACCAGGCGCGCGTTCTCGTACAACTGAACCTATTCTGCTTTTTTTCGAGGATCGTCTGAAGGGTTGACGTAGTTGATCTCCCACGGACCCTCGCCATGGAGCTGAATTACACTTTCTTCCGATGCCCATGCGAAGTGTTTCATCTGGGGTGGAAGAAAGCCGAAAGTTCCCGCGGGCATTGCATTGCCTTTCGACTCGTCGAACTTCTCTCCCATGCCGAGATTGAATTTGCCGGAGATGACCGTGACGTGCTCCACCTTCGCATGCCAGTGGGCAGGAATCTTGTAACCGGCTGGCATCGACAGCCGCATCGTATACAGTCCGGGATTGAATGGATTACCTTCCAGCACGGCGAGCTTTGCCCCGGCGGGAAGCGCGTTGGGTGCAGCGACCCACTTGATATCCCCCGGCGTGAAGAGTCCATGATCGGCCGGTTTGGTTACTTCTTGGCTAATCGCGATCGCAACCATTGCCATCATCACTATGGTTACAGTAAGTATTTTGTGCCTCATCGCTTCAGTTCCTTTCTCCTTTTAATCGGTATTAGTCGATCACTATGTTATCGCTTTCGGCGACAAAACTGCGACACCGGCTAACAGAAAGGTCATATCTAGCGGTGCTTCCGTCCGTTTCATTTCTCTTGCTCTCGTTCGATCCTTTTATGCGCATAGGCGCAGCACCACTGGTCCGGCGATTAATCATCTTGGCACTCGAATCACTTTGAGCGGTATGATTTCCACAGAAGTTGTGATTAGAGAGATGTAGTTAACTTTAACGGCTGCGGATTTGGTAAATACTGTTACATCTGTTTGGTCCAATTTCATCGATCCCCTCGAACGGGCTCATAATCTGTTGGTTCGGGGTTCGAATCCCTGCGGGAGCACCAATTCGTCTGCAAGTCTCCTGGATCGGCTTTTCGCAGCCTCACCGCAACGTCTCAGAGCAATAGTCTCCCGAATCGAATGGAGATAGAATGTACCCCGTCTCATAAGCCCACTCAGAATTCCCCCGACAACAGGCTCTATGCCTATCGCCAAAAGCACGCGACTTGGTCCCTACGAAGTGATCTCACCGTTGGGCTCCGGCGGCATGGGTGAAGTCTATCTGGCGGAAGACAGCAGGTTGCATCGCAAGCTTGCCTTAAAGATCCTGCCTGCCGATCTCGCCTCTGATCGCAATCGCATGAGTCGCTTTAACCAGGAAGCGATGGCTGCTGCTGCGCTGAATCATCCCCACATCGCCCACATCTACGAGATTGGAGAGGCCGGAGGCGTGAACTTCATTGCCATGGAATACATCGATGGCGACACCCTGCGGCATCGGATCAACGAAGGAATGAAACTACTTGAGATCCTCGAGATCGCGAGTCAGGCATCCAGTGCGCTGGTAGCCGCGCACGGTGCGGGCATCATTCATCGCGACATCAAACCTGAAAACATAATGATCAGGCGCGATGGCTACATTAAGCTGCTCGATTTCGGCCTTGCGAAACTGAGCGAGCCGGAGGGGAAGACTACCAACAGCGACGCGCCGACTAAAGCGATGGTCAACACCGGCGCGGGCACGGTGATGGGGACGGCGAATTACATGTCGCCCGAGCAGGCTAAGGGAATACAAATAGATGCACGGACCGACTTGTGGAGTCTCGGCGCGGTGCTCTACGAGATGGTGACGGGCCATATACCATTTCGCGGAGAGACTTCTGCCGAAAGCATTTCTCTAATTCTTCAAAAAGAGCCGGCTCCGCTGAGTCGCTTTGCGCGTGAGGTACCGGCTGAACTGGAACGGATCGTCACGAAGGCTCTGACAAAAGACCGCGAAGAGCGCTACCAGACCGCGAAGGATATGCTGATTGATCTGCGCAACTTAAAGCGCAAGCTGGAAGTCGATGCCGAGATTGAACGCACGGTTGCGCCAGAGCTGCGGCACTCTGCATCAACAACCAGCGGCCAGAGCGCGCCGAGGACTGCTTCTGACGCCGTCGCCGCAACCGTGCCAGCCAGCACCGCGCCTGCTTCATCCAGCGCGGAATACATCGTCTCGAGGATCCAGCAACACAAGCTCTTCGCCAGCATTACCCTTGTCGCGCTTGTTATTGGCATCGTCGGGCTTAGCCTTTATCTGCACGCTAGAAATACGGAAGTTACATTTGAATCAATTGCCATCTTGCCCTTCGTCAACCAGAACAACGATCCGAACACTGAATACCTCTCAGACGGAATTCCAGAAAGCATCATCAACAGTCTGTCACAGTTGCCGAATCTCAAAGTGATGTCGCGCAACTCAGTCTTCCATTACAAGGGAAAGGACATGGATGCGCAGATGGTAGCAAAAGAGTTGAAAGTGCAGGCGGTCCTTACCGGACGGCTCACACAACGTGGTGATGGTCTTTCTCTCAGCGTGGAGCTTATCAACGCGCAAGACAATAGCCAGATCTGGGGTCAGCAGTACAATCGCAAACTCGCCGATGTGTTCGCGGTCCAGGAGGAGATGGCAAGAGAAATTTCTGAGAAACTGCGCTTGAAGCTGAGTGGCGCAGAGCGACAGCAGTTGGCGAAGCACCCGACGGAGAATCTTAAAGCTTTCCAATATTACATGCAGGGACGATCATACGCGCAACGGCGGACCCGCGAGGATATAAACACGGCCATTCGGTATTGTGAGAAGGCACTGCAAGAAGATCCAAATTATGCCCTTGCCTACGCCGGTTTGGGTGACTCCTATTCCCAGCTTGGAGTGCGCAGCTATATTGCACCGATTGAAGGTCGGCAGAAAGCAGAAGAAGCAGCACGCAAAGCACTCATGCTCGATGAAAACCTGGCTGAAGCTCACGCCTCGCTTGGTTTTGCCTTTGTCGCTTTCGCGCCGTCGAACTTCTCGCTTGGTGATCGTGAACTACAGCGGGCAATCGAACTCAGCCCGAGCTTGGCGATGGCCCATCAATATTTAGGAATTTCGCTTGCCCGGCAGGGTCGTTTCGATGAAAGCTTAGAGGAGCTTCTAAAAGCTCGTGAGCTCGACCCGCTCTCCTCAATCATCGCGCGGCAAGTGGCTGCTCCTTACTATTTCAAGCGAGATTATGCGAGAGCGCTTGAACTAGTGCGGCAGGCCAACGATCTGGGCCCGGCTTTTACAACCAACTGGGAAATAGGAGTGTACATAAAAACCCGGAAATTCGATGAAGCACTCGCGGAGCTTGACAAGGCAAAACGAAACCGGCCGTATGATCCGATTTTGATTTACAGTACCGGCATGGTCTACGCGGCTCAGGGCAGGCGGGCCGAAGCGCTGCAAATCATTAAAGAGCTTGAAGAGATGTCCGGTGCGAGCCTGAGCGAGGCGCAGGTAATGGCCAAAATCTATGCTGCCTTGAACGAGAAGGAGCAGGCTTTAACGTGGCTGGAACGCGGCTTGTCAACGGGAGCGATCGGACCTTTTTATAAAGACGAGCCCATGTGGGATCCAATCCGCAGCGACCCGCGCTTCGCCGATTTGCTGCGACGCATGAGTATTCCGTCGTAAGCAGAGAATTACGAAAGGAGCTTTATGGATAACCCGCCGCTAGCTGGCGGCGCGACGCTCTCGCACTACCTATCGTCTGGCAACTCGGCGCGGGCGATGGGTGAGGTTTACCTCGGACAGAATAGAATTTTTTTTAAGACACAGGTTCATGCACGATAGCTAAACCCAGCTCGTTCTTATTGTCGGAGGTTGCATCAGGGTTTGCATAACAACACAGTACTGCTCGGTTTTCTCTTTCAACGCAGCCAATTGCTCCAGCGTAGCCTGTGGTGCATTTATATTGAACCTGGCGTGAATGTTTTGAAAACCAACGGGCACGTCCTTTGAAATTCCCAGCGTGCCACGCAGATCCATCTCCCCTTCCACGACGACTCCAATATGCACAATCGGTATTCCCATCGCGGCCGCGACTAGTTGGCAAGTGAGCTGAGCACAAGCCGCGAGCGCTCCAAGCAGAAGGTCTCCGGAACAAGCAGCCGTCCCCGATCCTCCCACGCCAATGTGAGCTTGTGCGTCAAATATCTTCTGACCAACTTCGACAGAGCAGGCGATCGGAGAATCAGATTGGGCACCCTGAGCTCTAAGAGTGATACGTGAGCTAGGCGGATCGCTGCGGTATTTTTCTTTCAGAGGTTTCTGGATTGATCGAAGATCCATCGCTTACTCACCCTCAGAGGTTGTCGGGTCGATGATGGTTTTGACCTGGCTGACATGGTTCGCTGGGAACCCACCGAGACGAGCATGCTCCTGTACGAGCTCCTCGTTCGCAGCGATGTAGATACAATAGATCTTATTGTCAGTGACATAGCTGTGAACCCACTGAATCTGAGGTCCGATCTGATTCAGCACATTGCAGGATCTCACGGAGAGAGTTTTTAAGTCCGAAGCCGACATTTTACTGGCCCCAGGCACGATCCGCTCAATAACGTATTTTGGCATTTACATTCTCCATTTAATAGCTTGTGTATTACGTGCTTGGCACTTTGTACTTTGTGCTTTGAACTTGGTGCTTGAAACTTTACACCAATAGTCGGATTAGAATTCAAAGCGCAAAGTACAAAGTACCAAGCTCCAAGTATCAGGCCTCTACTGTAACTCAGCAATCAATTGCTGGAACTCCAAATCACTGCGCATCGAATCAAAAGCGGTGTCTGTTTTGGCCCAGTGAGCTACTGTCCTGAATCCACTCTCGAAAGCGCGCCGAAGTGAAATCAGCGCGGGGCGGTTTTCTCCGAGAAGAGCATAAGCACAGGAACAGTTGTAGACTGCCAAGCCGTCATTCGGCTCCAGCTCAAAGACTCGTTTGAGCGTTGCATGTGCCTCTTCCTTACTGCCGAACCTGGCATAAGCCTCGGCAAGTCTACTCATCACAGTGATGTCATCGAGACTGGCCTCGAGCTTTCGCGAAGTTACCTCTATAACCTTTAGCGCTGCTACTTCGGCGGCTTCGATGTTTGCCAGTTTTCGATGAACCCCAGCAAGAAACCTCCAGGAATCTTCGTCGTAAGGCTTTAACTCGGTAGCACGACGATAATACTTTAATGCGCTATCAAGGTTACCCGACAGCTCTGCAATCATTCCAAGTCGGAGGTAACCAGGGTGGAACTGAGAATCCTTTTTGAGAATGTCCTCGATCGTCCGCATCGATTCGGCAAACCTTCGGTGATGGAAATAAACCATCGCAATGCCAAACTGAGCTTCTAACAAGTCCGGATCGAGCGTCAGAGCTTTCTGGTTCGTCTCGATTACTTTGCCCAACCAAAGAGGATTGCCATCGTACCATTCGTACATTTGAGAATATGCTTCGGCTAGTCCGGCATACGAAGACGCAAAATTGGGGTCGATAGTTACAGCATTCTCAAACTTTTGGATGGCATTCTCAGTATTCCTCTTTCCCTTTCGATACAAGAGCTCTCTGCCCTGCATGTATAAATCATAAGCTCTCAGATCATCTGTGGGTTTCTTTTCCAGCAATTGTCTCTCCGAATCCGTCAGGGAGATCTTCAGGGCATCAGCGATCTTATGAGAGACTTCATTTTGCAAATCGAATATGTCTTCCACAAAACTGTCGAACCGTTCAGCCCAAAGCTGATAACCGTCTCGAGTGCTGATTAGTTGTGCGGTAATCCGGATCCTTTTACCCGCTGTCCGAACACTGCCCTCGAGGATGTAATTTACGCGAAGCGTTTCACCAACCTGCCTTGAGTTTACCCCCTTGTTACGGAAAGGAAGGACGTCAGTCCGCGGAACCACTTTTAAGTGATTAATCTTTGAGAGGTCCGTGATGATATCCTCAGTAATGCCGGCGCAGAAGTAGTCGCTGTCATTCTCCGAATTCATATTCTCAAAGTACAGAACCGCGATCGATCTTTCAGGAACAGGTGAAGAAAATGACTTTGGGGCTGTATCAGAAAGTGTCTTTGTAGAGGAACGCCTCTTCAATTGCCCCTCGAGCTCGCTCTTCAGGTCTTTGAGATCGATAAGCAAGTCCTTCGCAGTCTGGTAGCGTTCCTCGCGATCTTTGCGCAGCGCGCGGTAGACAATACGCTCAAACTCGCGCGATTTTTCCGACACGTGAGATACGAGTGAATCCGGTTCACGATTGAGGATTTCTGACAGCACGTCCATCGTGGTCGCGCCCCCAAACGGCTGACGGGCCGTAATCATCTCGTATAGCACACAGCCCAGACTCCAAATGTCCGTGCGTGCATCTACATCAAGTCCTCTGGCCTGTTCAGGTGACATGTATTGAGCAGTGCCAAGAATCGTCCCTGGCTCAGTCTTGAGGAAAGCTTGCGTTGGAGCTTCTGAGACCGCGTCAGTTGCCGGCAAGTCACGCGAGAGTTTGGCTAGACCAAAGTCAAGAACTTTAACAATGCCATCGCGGCGAAGCATGATGTTCTCGGGTTTGACGTCACGATGGACAATTCCGACGGCGTGAGTAGCACAAAGTGCACTGGCCACTTGTATTCCGATATCGATCGCCTCGCTAAAGTCGAGCGGCGCTAGTCTTATTCGCTTGTGCAGCGTCTGCCCTTCGATGAATTCGGTCACGATGAAATGCTCTGAATCTATTTCATCGATTTCGTAGATAGTAAGAATATTTGGGTGGTTCAGTGCTGAAGCGGCTTTTGCTTCTTGTATGAACCGGCTAACGCGATCATGGCTTCCAACATTGGCAGGCAAAATCTTCAGAGCGACCTTGCGATCAAGCTTTGTGTCATGTGCCAGATACACCTCACCCATTCCACCCGCGCCCAGTTGGGAGGAGATTTCGTACCGGCCAAGCCTTATGCGCGCTGCACTCGCCAAGGTGTCATTTGGGGGAGTTCGTCTTTAGGTGTTCCGAAGAGAGCGGCCATTATTCTTCAGAGCGCGACATTCTTCGAAGAGCGGTAATTGTAGGGTACTTTGCCCTCGCCGCGCCAGCCATGTCTGTGTCGCTTTACCCGCTCAGCAGCTAAGGCGCGAGAGATAATGAATGGAGGCCGGGGACGACGGCGCCCGGTTCTGGCTCATGCAACGATATCGAGCCGGTAGCTGCCGCTTCCGGCCCGGAAAGTTGTTCCTTAAGTATACGAGCTCCGACGGTCGAATGAGCTTCGCCACTTCGCGTCCGATGGGGCGATTATGGCGCGATCGTGTGCTGAGACGTAGCCAGATGTAACTGACTCTGACGGCTGCGGATTCGGTAAATACTGCTACATCTTGCTTGGTCCAAACTTCATAGTGTCCTTCAACAGGTCTCATAATCTGTTGGTTCGGGGTTCGAATCCCTGCGGGCGCACCAACTATCTATAGATCGTTGCTACCGTTAGATCGTTGCTACCGTTTCACCTCGTAAGCTCTTCCTCAAAAGCCGCCTCAATCCAACAATCACTTGAAGACGACGCGACTCGACCGCATGCTTGCGGAGTTTACACACTGTTCATATGTGAGTCATGAGTCCTTAACCCACAACCGCTATTTTCTCCGACCAACTTTCCCTAAAGGAGCAAATACGTATGATACGTGTCCTCGGTACGGCTCTGGCCGTTCTCACTCTCACCACTTCGACTCTTTCTTTTTCCGCTTTTACTCCGCAGCCAGTCATCCCCGGAATTTCGCTGATTGGCAACGGGGCGGTCAGCGGTTCAGCACTCGATAAGTCTGGTCTTACAGGAAACATCTGTCAGGCAGCAGATCTGGCCAATTGCGTTCCCGAGGCGATTTTCGGTGGATTTGGATCTGACCTGACGTACACGGGCCATGATAACGTCTTTATTGCTGCACCGGACCGCGGGCCGTTCGATGGTTTGACGGATGTTCCATACCTGGACCGTTTTCATTTTCTGCACATTACTACTGACGTCGGCGCTCCCTTTCCAAATATCCATACAGTGCTACTGGAGACACGACTACTTAAGAACGAACTCAATCAAACATTTGTGGGTGCCGCTGGAGCGTTTGTCGTGAACAACAACATTGCCACCCTCAGACTTGATCCGGAGGCCATTCGAGTCGGAGCAACCGGAACCTTCTACGTCTCTGATGAGTATGGTCCATATGTCTTTGAGTTCGACCGCCAGGGTCACCTGTTGCGTCGCATTGAGGTCCCGTCAAGATTCGCAATCGCTAATCCGAGTTCCGATCCAAACGCAGAGTTGCTCAACAACACGTCCGGACGCCAGGCTAATCGCGGCATGGAGGGTTTAGCGATCAGCCCTGACGGCAGCACCCTGTTCGGGATAATGCAAAGCGCTTTGCTTCAGGACCACGGGCTGAGCGCGGGGACGACGAACCGTTTTGGTCTGAACAATCGAATCCTTAAGGTCAATCTCTCAACGGGCGAGACCCATGAATACGTCTATGTACTGGACGCTATCAATCGTGGCCAGGGTGTGAGCGAGATTCTCGCAATCAACGATCATGAGTTCCTGGCCGTTGAACGAGACAACAGATCCAACCTGCAATCGCCGCTGCAGGCCCCAACCAGGAAAACAATCTAACAAGATTCTTTTGCCATTGATCCATCACTTCTGGACTTTGAAGAGCAGCTGCTCCCGGGACCTCTCTATCCCCCAGGACAGGTTAAGAAGGCTCTTGGTGAATAAGGACAAGTAGGACTAACGCCTCTGGAGCAATAGCGGAGGTTTGCGGGACCGGCGGCACCCTACCTTTGCAACGCCGGTGCGCGACTTCTGAACGATGCGTCGCCAATCGTCGAGGGTTATCGTAGGCGCAGGGGGCCGAGTGATTGCGCTGGCTTAGCTCAAGTTGGAGGCCTCACTCTCGGTATTCGCGCTTCCAATTAATTTCCCACTCAGTCGTATAGCCCAACAACGGGGAAGAGAGTCGAAGTTATCGGCGCTTCTCCCTCTTTACCTTGGCACACGCCGACAAGATTCACATGCTTATACCTCTTCTGCAAAGGTGAGCAGGCTGAATCCTCGCCAGAGCAGAAGCAGATCATTGGAGCGCTAAGTCCGGATCCGCCCAGCTCAACGATAGTCTCATTTGAAGTGTAACTTGAAAGAACCAACTGCTCGGTGCTGGCTGACATGGGGCACACTGTTCTAGAATGAATCTCATAGTGTAGAGGCATTTCTTCGCGCTTTCTAAAAGTCTCTTAAAAAAGTTCATTTGGTGCTGGCGCACCCAGCCTCCGTACGCATGAGCCCAAACCTTCCCCCCGGCGCTCGGCTAGGCCGCTATGAAATCAAAACCCAACTCGGCGCGGGTGGGATGGGTGAAGTGTATCTGGCGCAGGACACCAAGCTCGATCGCAAAGTCGCCCTGAAGATCTTGCCGGTTGAGCTGGCCTCCAATCACGACCGCATGCGGCGGTTTGTTCAAGAGGCGAAGGCGGCCGCAGCGTTCAATCATCCGAACATTGCACATATTTACGAGATTGGTGAAAGCGACGGCATGAACTTCATCGCGATGGAGTTTGTCGAAGGCGTCACGCTGCGCGAGAAGATTCACCTCGAGCGAACCGAATTGAGGAAGTTATTGCGGTACCTGCAACACGTGGCCGAAGGACTAGCGAAAGCTCATGCCGCGGGGATTGTGCATCGCGATCTTAAGCCCGACAACATCATGATCACGCATGATGGTCATGCGAAGATTCTGGATTTTGGTCTGGCGAAACTGATTGAGCAGCCGCCCGCTTCGATGTTGGCTGATGACTCCAGCGATGTCGCAACCGCAATGATGCCGCAGCATTCAATCCCAGGCACCGTGATGGGCACGCTCGGTTACATGTCGCCTGAACAGGCGCAAGGCAGGACGAACGAGATCGATCATCGATCGGACATCTTCTCGTTCGGTTGCATTCTTTACGAAAGCGTGACGGGACACAAAGCATTCGAAGGCAAAGACGCAATCGATTCGCTCAACAAGATCATTCGCGAACCCGTCGCGCCAATCAGCGAGTTCAATGCGGCCGCGCCTGCGGAGTTACAGAGAATCGTCCGTCGCTGTCTGGCAAAGGATCCGGAAGAGCGTTACCAGACAATAAAAGATGTTGCCATTGAGTTGAAAGAGTTGCGCAGAGAAATGAAGGATGGCGCAGATTTTGACACCACAGTTCCACCTCCTGCCCGCAGCACTCCAGGGAGTCGGACTGCCGCTTCTACAGGTTCCGCGGAAATAGCACCTACGTCTTCAGCCTCGAGCGCTGAATACATTGTCAGCCGAATCAGCTGGTACAAGGCCGCCGTCATCGTCGTTGCGCTGTTGGTTCTTCTGGCGTCTATTGGTCTCGCCTATGCCGTCTACCGCTTCGCGTGGCCGGCGAAAATAGCCGTCGCGCATTTCCAGAACATGAAGATCACGCGCGTGACCACTGAAGGCAATGTTGAGAGTGTCACTATCTCGGCGGATGGGAAATACATCGCCTACTCTCTGGAAGAAAGTGGCAAGCGCAGTCTTTGGACAAAGCATCTCGGCACGGGAAGCCGTGTGCAAATCGCCGTTCCCGTCGAGTCGTTGGCAATGAACGCCAGCACGTTTTCACCCGACGGTGGCTACGTTTATTACACGAGGGTGGACGAGCAGAATCCAAAGGGCGCGCTCTACCAGGTGCCCGTTCTTGGCGGTGTGTCAAAGAAGATCATGATGGACGTCTCACAGCCAATCTCGCTCTCTCCCGACGGGAAACAGATTGCTTTCGGTCGCTTCCACATGACGACAACCGAAGATGAACTGCTCCTGGCAAATATCGACGGGACCAACGAGCGCCTGTTAATCACGGTGAAAGAGCCAGATTATCTCAACGGCGCACGCGTGGCCTGGTCGCCGGACGGCAATTTGCTTGCACTTGGCTACGGCAGCAAATCGCGAGATGCGAGCCTGGCTCCTGGTACCTACCACATGACTATTTCCGTTCTCTCAATCGACAAACCGGAAGTGAAGCCGATCACCTCCAGAGGTTGGCCATATATCGGAAATGTGGCGTGGTTTAGCGATGGAAGCGGCCTGACTTTCATTGCGCGTGAACAGAGGATGGGAGCAATGCAAATTTGGCAAATAGCCTATCCCGGAGGCGAGGTACGCCGCATCACGAACGATCTGAACTCATATGATTTCTACAGCCTGACACTCACCGCAGACGCGAGAGCCCTGGTGGCTGTCCAAAGTGATCCTGTTTCGCAGATTTGGATAGCGCCTGAAGGAGAGGCGGCGCGTGCCCGACTCATTTCACCCCGAAATAATGTACAGCAGGGTCGTTACGGCCTGGGTTGGACACCTGACGGTAGACTGGTGTACGACTCAAGCGTCAACACCAACGCAAGTGTTTGGATTGTAAATGCGGATGGGAGTGAATCGAAGCCGCTGACTGACAGCGCCGCCGACGACTTTGCCCCGGAAGTGTCTCCCGACGGCCGCTATATCATCTTCGGCTCAATGCGCAGCGGCTTTCAGATTTGGCGGATGGACATTGACGGTGGTAACCCGAAGCAGTTGACCAACGGAACGGGCGCGCCAACGTTCTCGATCACGCCTGACGGACAGTGGGTGGTCTACAATCCTTATCTCGGTGGAATTCTAAAGGTCTCGATTGACGGCGGAGCTCCGAGTGAAATTGTCGCCAAAGGCGGTCTGGTTTACCCGCAGGTTTCGCCTGAGGGAACACTGCTCGCTTATTTCTTTAGTGATCCACAAACGAAACGGCCGAAGATCGCCGTCGTCAAGTTTGACGGTGCTGAGCCGGTCAAGGTGTTTGATCTTCCCGTCACGAGTGGAACCAGCCTGTTTGAAAGCCTGAGTTATCGCGGTTTTCACTGGTCGCCTGACGGGCGCGCGCTCATTTACATTAATACTCTCAGTGGCGTCTCGAATCTCTGGCGGCAACCACTCGACGGCAGCGCCGCGAAGCAGATAACCGACTTCAAATCCGATCTGATCTACGGCTTCGCCTACTCACGCGACGGTCGCAATCTTGCTCTCGCGCGCGGCAGCCACAACCGCGATGCAGTTTTGATCAGCGAAGTGAAATGATGGCTCTCACGCCTGGCACGAAACTCGGCCGTTACGAAATCCGCTCCAAACTCGGCGCTGGCGGGATGGGCGAGGTTTATCTGGCGCAGGACACAAAACTCGATCGCAAAGTTGCGATCAAGTTGCTGCCGGAAAGTTTGGTGGCAGATGAGCAAGCAAGAAAGCGACTTGTCAGAGAAGCGCAGGCAGCAGCCAAGTTAGACCATCCAAACATCTGCTCAATCCACGAAGTCGGCGAAGAAGACGGGCGCAGCTTCATCGTCATGCAGTACGTTGAAGGAGAGACGCTGGATATCAGGATGAAGCGGAAGCGTCTCGAGCTGTCCGAGTCACTTTCCATCACTACGCAAGTAGCCGATGCATTAGTAGAAGCTCATGCCCACGGAATCATCCATCGCGACATCAAGCCGTCGAATATCATGATTACGCCGCGTGGCAAAGTGAAGGTGCTCGACTTTGGTTTGGCGAAAATGATGGCTAGTGAACTTGCGGTAGACACTGAAGCCGAGACGGCGATGGTGCTAACACAGACCGGGCTGGTGGTGGGTACTGCGCCGTACATGTCGCCCGAGCAACTGCGAGCGGAGCGATTGGATGGCCGCAGCGACATCTTCAGTTATGGCGCCGTGCTGTACGAGATCATCGGCGGTCGGCGGCCATTCGAGGCCAAGAGTTTGGCCGAGATCACCTCCGCGATTTTGATGCGCGACCCACCTCCCTTGCAATCTCATTCAGGCATGATGCCGGCCGGATTAGAGTCACTTGTCCTGAAGTGTCTGGAGAAAGAGCCAGCGCGGCGTTATCAAACGATGGTTGAATTGTTGGTTGATCTCGATCGCGTCAGCCGCGACTGGGAGAGCGGAAATCTGGTGGTGTCAATGAACGATGCGCCCACAGTCCGGATGGACATCGACGCGTCGAAGCGGCACGTGGACTGGCGACGCCTGGCCAAATCCCGCGCCGCGCTGACCATGACAGCTCTCGTCATATTGGCGGCGGCGGCAACAACCGCCTATACGCTGTTCTTTCGCCACCCAGCGCTCACGCCCGCGTCTGCCAGCAAATCCGTCAACTCCGCAGCCTACGATTACTATTTGCGTGGCAAGGTGAATGTCGGCAGTGAAAACCGGGATAACAATGAAACAGCGATCAAGCTGCTGGAACAGGCCGTCGCCGCCGATCCAAACTTTGCGCCGGCTTATGCTGAACTGGCGCGCGCCTACATCATCAAGGCGTTCCAATTTGCGTCTGATGCCGAGAAGAAAAAGCTGAATGAGGACGCCGAAGTGGCCGTGGAGAAGGCACTCACCCTGAACCCGAATTTGCCGGAGGGCCATTTTGCGCGTGGCCAGCTTTTATGGACGCCCGCCAGGGGTTTCCCGCACGAGCTGGCGATTCAGTCTTACAAACGGGCGCTGGCCTTAAACCCGAATCTGGACGAGGCGCACCATCAATTAGGCATGATCTATACTCATATCGGCCTGCTCGATAAGGGCTGGGAGGAGATTGAGAAAGCATTGGCAATCAACCCGGCCAACACTCTCGCGCGGTTTCGCCTCGGGGTCGTCAACTTGTACCAGGGCAAATATGAAGAAGCCGTTGCGAGATTCAAAACCATCCCGCATGAAGCGAATCCGGCGCTGCTGGATCGCACGAGGGCGACGGCTCTCTTCCAGCTGGGAAGAACTCAGGAAGCATCAGATATTGTCGAAGAGTATTTGCGCGCCTATCCGACGGATGAGGGCGGCAATGTGACCAGCGTCAAGGCAATGCTGCTAGCCAAAGCTGGCAAGGAGCGCGAGGCGGAAGAGACGATCCAGCGCGCCGTCGAGATCGGGAAAGGCTTCGGCCATTTTCATCACACGGCTTACAACATCGCCTCGGCTTACGCGCTCATGAATAAACCCGAACCTGCCACCAAATGGTTGCAAAACGCCGCCGATGATGGCTTTCCCGCTATCCACTGTTTGCAAGCGACACTAATCTCGATAGCTTGCGAAGCGATGAGCGGTTCATCACTTTCATGGCTAAATTAAAGCAGCAATGGGAGCATTTTCAGGCGACGCTGTAATGCTTTTTACTGGAGCAAAAGTCGCCGCCTCTCGGATGAACAACGACTCATGATCGAGGGCACAAAACTCGGCCGTTACGAAATCCGCTCCAAACTCGGCGCGGGGGGAATGGGTGAGGTCTATCTTGCGCAGGATACATCGGAGCTCGCCCGAACGGTGGCGCTCAAGATCGTGCCGGCTGAAGTTGCGAAAGACAAAGATCGCTTACAAACAAAACGTTACACGGACAATAACGAAGCTTACCAGCTATACCTGAAGGGCCGATTTCATTTTGCCAGGCGAACAGATGAAGATATTCGGCGAAGTACCGATCTTTTCCAACAGGCGATAAAGCTCGACCCGAACTTCGCTTTAGCGTATGTGGGCATTTCAGAATCGTATAACGTTATGCCTTCATACCCGTATAACACCCGAATATCTTGACGGTGTATGAAATCGGCGAAACGGACCACACAAACAAGTAAGCAACATAACACCGTGAGCAAAACCATTTCTCCCAACATGACGCTTGCTCATTACTCGATTGTCTGCAAGATTGGCGCAGGCGGTATGGGCGAGGTCTACCGCGCGCGCGATACCCGCTTGAATCGTGAAGTCGCGATCAAGCTCCTGCCCGCCGCGTTCGCTCTGGACGCGGATCGGTTGCGACGGTTCGAGCAGGAAGCTCGCGCCACTTCCGCACTCAATCATCCAAACATTCTGACCATCTACGATATCGGCACTCACGAGGGAGCACCCTTTATCGTCGCCGAACTGCTCGAAGGCGAGGAACTGCGAGAACTTCTTAGTGATGGCGCACTTCCTCCGCGCAAAGCACTTGATTACGCGCAACAGGTCGCGCTGGGTCTCGCCGCCGCACACGAAAAAGCCATCGTGCATCGTGATCTCAAGCCGGAGAACTTGTTCGTCACTCACGATGGCCGCCTCAAGATACTCGACTTCGGACTGGCCAAGTTGAAGCCGCAGCGCAACGAGATCGTAAGTTCGGAGATCGAAACGCAGAAACAGATCACGGATCCCGGCACAGTGATAGGAACTGTTGGTTACATGTCCCCGGAACAAGTGCGCGGCCAGGATGCCGACCATCGTTCAGACATCTTCTCCTTCGGCTCGATTCTCTACGAGATGCTGAGCGGTCAACGCGCTTTTCGGCGCGACACAATGGCCGAGACGATGACGGCGATTCTAAAAGAAGATCCGCTGGAATTGAGCGAAACAAACATACTGATTTCGCCGCAGCTGGAAAAGATCGTACGGCGGTGTTTGGAGAAGAAACCGGCGCGAAGATTCCAAACGGCCAGCGATCTCGGCTTCGCGATTGAATCTTTGTCAACGCCATCCGACACGCGGCCAGCTTCACAGTTAGATACGACGGCGGCTTTGGCTGGTGTCAGACGAGGGCGTTGGCTTTTAGCTGCCGGTGCCATTCTCGCTGGACTCGTTCTGACTGTGGGAGCATTTCTTCTCGGTCGTTCGCGGTCAGTATCGAGCATGCCGGCGGCAGTGAGCCGCATGACTATTTCCCTCGCGACACCAATCGCTCCGGGAAAATATTGTCCGTTGGGTGTCGGACGAACGGCTATCGCGCTTTCACCTGACGGTTCACTCCTCGTTTATGCCGGTGAGCAGAACGGAAAGTCACAACTCTTCGCACGGCCTCTCGACTCGTTCGATGCTCGTCCGATTCCGGGCACTGAAGGAGCATACGCGCCGTTCTTCTCGCCCGATGGCCGTTGGATCGCTTTTTTCGCTGCGAACACACTACAAAAGGTCTCACTCGAAGGCGGTCAGCCAGTCACACTGTGCGAGGCGAGGACCTCACACGGCGGCGCGTGGGGACCGGATGACACGATTCTCTTCGCTGATGCGGAAGGGGCGAGGCTCGTGCGCATCGCTGCTTCCGGCGGAGAGCCGAAGACGGTAGTCACGCTCGGCGTGCTTAAACCCGGAAACTGGGGATACAGCAATCCAGAATTTCTGCCGGATGGCGACACGGCTCTCTTGACGGTCTGGTGGAGTCTGAATCCGGACAACTATCGCATCGCCGCACTCTCCCTGAAGACCGGCAATCTACGATTCGTGGTGGAGGGTGGCATGGACGGCCACTATCTCTCGACGGGCCATCTCGTTTACGCGCGCGGCGCCACCTTGATCGCTGCTCCATTTGACGTTCGCTCGGCGACGGTGACCGGTCCAGGAGTGACGCTCATAGAGAACGTCCGCAGTGAAGAGTGGGGAGCGGTTCAGTTCACCCTCGCTCGCAACGGCACGCTCATTTATGTTCCCGGCGGACCCGCGTGGATTGGCAAGCTGGTATGGGCTGACCGCACGGGCGCCACTACACCCATCGCAGCACCCGCGCGCGCATACCAGAATTTCTCTCTTTCACCGGATGGTCAGCGCGTCGCCTTGGAACTGTCCGAGGCGACGCGCGATATCTACCTCTTTGAGTTTGCCCGCGGCGGTCTGATCCGGTTTACCAATGACGGAGAGAATGGATGCCCCCGCTGGACGCCCGATGGGAAACAGGTCACGTTCTGGCGACGCACGGCAAGTGGCTTCGATGTCATCTCCAGAGCGATAGATTCCGGTTCCGAAACGATGTTTATGAGCCGCGAGACCGGAGAAATTCAATCGTGGTCACCTGATGGGAAAACCCTTGTATTCATGCAAAACACACCGAAGACAAGTCTCGACGTGTGGATGAAAAGTGGCGACCAGCCGCCCCGGCCATGGCTAATGACGCGGTTCCGCGAGTTGTTAGCGGCCTTCTCACGCGATGGAAAGTATGTCGCTTACGTCTCTGATGAGTCAGGGCAGTACGAGATTTATGTCCGGCCCGCTTCGGGCGAAGGAGCTAAGTGGCAGGTCTCGAACGAAGGTGGTGAGGAACCGCTGTGGTCCAGGGATGGACGCGAGTTGTTTTTCCGCAATGGACCAAAGTGGATGGCAGCCGAGGTCAAGACCGAGCCAGAATTCAAGGCTGGCACGCCGCACATGCTTTTTGAGGGGCCGTATTTGAACGTTCCGGGCGTCTCCTATGATGTAGCCGCAGATGGCCGCTTTCTAATGCTCGAAGAAAATTACAAGCAGCCCACGACGCTGCAGCTTCAGGTGATTCTTAATTGGTCGGAAGAGGTGAAGCGGCGCATCCCGGCGGCGAGTAATTGATGCGCATTGAGAACCGGCGTCCAACTCGCTCCTCGAAACGCTCCAATTGGGGTTCGCTGAACTAGTGCGCGAAGTGGGGCTACCGCAAGGGTGGGACAGGCCGCGCCGTGCGAATCAGCGGCTTCGAAGTTTGGCAGATTGGCGTGGACGGTCTCATCGCTAATTCACGTGGCCACTTTGATAGTGTCGACTACACTCGAGGTAGAGCAGAGTTGATGCTCTTCCGCGGGTCTCATAATATGTTGGTTCGGGGTTCGAATCCTGCCGGGCACTAATCAACTAGCGAGTTTTGAACCTTGCGCCACACATTTCGCCCGTAAATGTATTTCGACTAACAACCGGAGGAAATCAGGGGACCTTCATCAATAATGGAGACAGAAATGAGGAAGCTATTGGTTTTCAACAGCGTCACGCTCGATGGTTACTTTACTGACGCAAACGGCGACATGAGTTGGGCTCATAAGAACGATCCGGAGTGGATTGAGTTTGCAGCAGAGAATGCAAAAGGCGGGGGCACCTTATTGTTTGGCAGGATTACTTATGAGCTCATGGTAAGTTTCTGGCCCACACCAGCGGCAATTCAAAGTATGCCTGAAATAGCGAAAGGCATGAATAATCTTCCGAAGGTCGTGTTTTCGAGAACACTGGACAAGGCCTCATGGAACAACACGAAACTGGTGAAGAATGGCCTCGTCGAAGAAGTGCGGAAGATGAAGAATGAAGCGGGAGAAGATATGGTGATCCTCGGAAGCGGCAGCATTGTTTCGCAACTGTCGGAGCACGGATTGATCGATGAATACCAGTTGGTTGTAAATCCGATCGTCCTGGGTAAGGGGAGGACGATGTTCGAGGGCCTAACAAAAAGACTGCCCATGAAGCGGACGTCGACGCGGACCTTTGAGAATGGGAATGTCTTGCTGTGCTATGAACCGCTGCAATAAAGGCAAGACGCTTTGATTCAAATCCACGGCCCGTTCGAGCAGGACAGGGCGGGTCGCACCGAACAATCGGATTCTCAAAATGAATCTGCAAACATTCGCATTGGTCGTCATTCCTTGGCGTTCCTTCCACCATCCGGCTAAACGCAAACCCAACTGACCCTGCGCGCTGGTCGAAGCATGTCCTCACGATCGCGCAGCGAGAAACGCGACTTCTCGGTGGCACATCGCCTGTTTGCTCAGGGTACCGATGCCCGATGAGCGAAAACCCCCTTTAAGTCAAGATAGCGGCCCATAAAGAGTGACCTGAAAGAGCCGGCTACTGAGCGCTCGCTGACACAGCCCATACTGTTCTAGAATGAATCTAATGCCGTAGGACATTTCTTAAGCAACTTTTCTAAAAGTCTGGCACCGCATTCTGTCGGGACAGGTGATCGGCTCCCGTAACGCATGAACCCAAGCGATTCCCCCGGCGCTGGTTTAGCTCGCAACGAAGTCAACCTGGCCAAGGTTGAGGGACGACTTATGCGTCATGGGGTGGGATCTGACCCGTCACGGATTTGCCAGTCAACAAACGCAAGCAAGAGTAAAGCGCTTATCACCAACTCAAGCATTTCGCATTATCGCGTTGTCTCCAGGATCGGTGCGGGTGAATGAACCGACGTGTATCTGGCCCAGGACAATGAGGGTCGGAAGCTAACTTGCTACAAAATATGAGCATTGCCGCCGGCACAAAACTCGGCCGTTACGAAATCCGCTCGAAGATTGGCGAAGGCGGTATGGGTGAGGTTTACCGTGCTCACGATGAGAAGTTGAATCGCGATGTAGCCATCAAGGTTTTGCCTGCCGCACTGTCGGAAAACAGCGATCGATTGCATCGGTTCGAACAGGAGGCCCAGGCCGCAGGTTCACTTAACCATCCAAACATCCTTGCCGTTTACGATGTTGGGACACATGAGAGCGCGCCTTACGTCGTTTCTGAAATGCTCGAAGGCGAAACGCTGCGCGGTGTCCTCGATGATGGTCCGCTTTCCACGCGCAAAGCCATCGACTGCGCAACTCAGATAGCGCGCGGTCTCGCCGCTGCGCATGACAAGGGAATCATCCACCGCGATCTCAAACCCGACAACCTCTTTATCACTAAAGACGATCGCGTAAAGATTCTCGATTTTGGCTTGGCAAAACTGGTCCAGCCTTCCGGCGAAGACGTGGCGCAAACTGATATTGCTACTCGAAAAGTCCACACGGATCCAGGAACCGTGATGGGCACCGCAGGCTACATGGCGCCCGAGCAGGTGCGCGGGCGTGCCGTAGATCATCGCGCCGATATCTTTTCGTTTGGAGCGGTACTCTACGAAATGCTGTCAGGCCGTCGTGCATTTCATGGAGACTCGGCGATTGAAACGCTCAACGCGATTCTGAAAGAAGAACCTGCTGAACTCACCACCACTAATCCAAACATTGCGCCGGCACTTGAGCGAGTGGTATGGCACTGTTTGGAAAAAAGTCCGGAACGTCGTTTTCAATCCGCGGGCGACGTAGCATTTGCTTTGGAATCCGTTTCCGGAGTGACCAGCCATCCGAGTCAACAAACTTTGGCGCCGCTCGGTGCACTTGCAGCTTCGCGAATATGGACACGCGAGCGACTAATCTGGCTGGGCATCTGCACCATCCTCCTGCTTTGCATATCGGCGCTAGCGTTCGCATATTTTTCGCGCTCGCAGGCGACCAACCACGCCATCCGACTTGCACTTACAACGTCCCAGAAAGCAACTCTTCCCGCGCGTATAACTGTCTCGCCTGATGGTCTGCGAGTCACCTTCATCGCTAACAACACCGACGGCAAGCGCTTGCTTTGGGTGCGATCGCTCGAATCGCTTACGGCACAACCGCTCTCAGGAACGGAAGGAGCAACCTCACCGTTCTGGTCACCTGACAATCGTTTTATCGGCTACTTTGCAAACGGGAAGCTTTTCAAAGTTGACGCTTCAGGGGGTCGGTCGCAAGCGCTATGCGACGTCGGCGAGGATAGAGGCGGCGCGTGGAATCGCGATGGCGTAATTCTTTTCGCCGGCTCCGAAGGACTCTACCGCGTCTCAGCCCAGGGTGGGACTCCGATACTCGCCACGAAAGTCGATCCTAAGGAAGAAGCGCACCGCTGGCCTTACTTCCTGCCAGATAGTCACCACTTTGTATTTCTCGGCGACGCACAGACGACTGAGAATCATCACATTCGTCTCGGCTCGCTCGATTCGCAA
>DASWDX010000307.1:0-6191 GCA_036395055.1 Pyrinomonadaceae bacterium
TGATTGCATCTATAGCTGGCACAAGCGGGCTGGGATCGGATAAGATGCCCGCGTTCGCAGCAGCAATCCAAGCTAGTCTGATGGTCCATAAATCCGAATAGACTTTTGAAAATAAAAGACTTAGACGCCCGCTTGGCTCAGTGGTTAGGCCCATCCGTGCAAATTGGTATTTTAATAGACTTACGGCCCCGCTGAAAATGCGTTGGGGACTTTTTGGGGACTACCCTTTTTGAATTTTCCTCATCCTTCTATTTAACCGAGATCCAAGTCGAAGGCATCTTCGCCCTCGAAGGTAAACGTCACGCGGGCATTTCGTGCTCGAGTGTTTCAGCGCGGCGCACTTTGATTTCCGCGGCCCGGATGGCCTTGAACTGATCGGCATCCGCATTCTTGTGTCCGAGGTCGCGAAAGACATTTCCGCTTCCCCTCACTACTTCCAGCTTTTCGCTTTTCATCGCGACATCTCCTTCAGTCTCTTCAAACCGTCCTTGACCAGATCGATTTCACGTTTAGGCGTCTTGATGCCCTGCGTCGACTTCTTCTGGAACGCATGGACAACCCAGATATCCTCGCCAAGTTGCATCACATAGACCACGCGAAACGGCAAGGCAATCTCGAACAGCCCCCACGCCAAAATCTCCGTAAGGCGGCGCCGTCTTCGCGCAAAGCGTCGAAGATCCGATTGATTATCCTTAATGGTTTGGAGGCCCGCGACCACTATTACTTCAAGGCAGTGGGCGCGCGACAACTCTGAATCCGAGATATGGCGTCTGCACTTCGGGTCGAAAATTTTCTCGGTAGGGAATGTAGAGTACGGCAATGCTCGCCGTGTACCATGAGCCGCCGCGCAGGACATGTTCGCCCGGTGTCTCATCGTAATTACGATCATCGTCATCGAAGTATGGATGCTGGCGGTTGTAAGCGCGATAGATCGATTGCGTCCATTCGGCAACGTTACCGGTCATATGATAGATACCGTAACGATTGGGTAGGTACTTCGATTTCGTTTCTTTAAGACCAACAACTGTAAATTCTGCTCCCGGATTCTTCTTCCAGTTATACAGGCCTACCTCATTATCGCTAATATTCATGCCTAGTCCGTAATCGAAGTTATCCGGTCCGCGCGCGGCCTTCTCCCATTCGGCTTCAGTGGGCAAAGATAATATCCACCTTCCTTTCCCGATAGTCTTTGTCAGCCAATGGCAAAAGGCATTGGCTTCGAACCAGTTTATTTGGACGACCGGCTCATCGGGCTGGCCGAAGCGCTGATAATCCGTGTCTGTAGGTTTCAACAAGGCAGTCGAATGTGAAGGGTTAACTGCCTTCCACTTACGGCCCGCTTCAGTCCAGTTTGTATCGTCAGCATAGCCATGTGGATCGATCAGAAATTCTCTGAATTCTGCGTTAGTCACTTCAAACGGGTTGATGAAGAATCCGCCCAGCCACACGTAATGCGGCTCTTGCACGCGTATGTGATCGCCGAAAAGAAAATGGCCGCTGGGGATGAAAACAAAGTCCGGTAAGTCTGGAAGCAACCCGTGCGGCGACTCTGTGCCCGGCGCGCGAAGGGTGACGGTGAACGTCCCGCCTTTGTCGGGGCCGGCGTGATAACCAATAATCGGAATTGGATAAAAGAACGTACGGCCAGATTGTTCGACCTTCAAGAAATAATTCCCGCGCGGCAACCAGGTTCGTTCACCATTAGTTAGTGGCATCACCAGCGCGTCATGAAGGTTGTTCCCTGCTTTGAAAAGGGTGAGGTGTGCGCCAGGGATGTTTAAGACTATTAGTTCGGTCTCGTCCTGTTCATAGTGCAGACGCTCCCGCTGCTTGTCCGAGCGCAGGTAGAGCAGTGAACCAATAGCGATGATAATAACGATCGCGGCACCGCCAACGGCGTAAAGCTTCTTCATGTCTGATCATCGCCGACAAGCTTGGAATCAAATGTCCTGATGCTTGAGTAATCGTTGCGCGAAAAAAAGCGGCGCCACAACCCAGATAGAAAGCGCGACGAGCAATAGGACAATGCTCAATCCTTCACCGCCGAGGAATCGCAAAAGAGCCGCACCGCCCGCTCCAAAAATATCCTTGCCGTTTAGCGTCATCAGGCTGGCCACGCGCACCATATCGACAGGATTTCCGAATAGAGATCCAAAAATAAAGGCATTAGCCGTTCGCTCTTTGAACAAGAACGTCGCGCCTATCACTATCAAATCGTAGAAGAGCACAAAGAAAAACCAGACGAAGAGTGCTACTCCAAACGCCTTGGTCTTGCGTCGGCAAACTGCCGAGATGAAGGTCGACAAGCTGAGAAAGATAAGCGCCAGCAGTAGCGAGAAGCCGATGAATGCAGGATAACGTAACGCGCCTTCACTGCCAGCCTGCGCGGCGATAATAATTCCCGCGAGACCAAAGCCGATAAGTGTCGCGGTGAAAATCGAAGCGAACAGACCCAGAAATTTCCCGACCAGAATCTCGCCACGAGTTATCGGCTGCGAAAATAGTAACTCGCTCGCGCTTTTCTCGCTGGTGAAACTGAGCGTCCCCATCGTCAACGCCACCAGCGGAATGATGTAGAGCACCATATTGAGCAAGCTCGCCGACGTGCGGGCGAAACCCTGGAAACCAACGGCGCCGCCGGTTACCAATCCAAAGTACGAAATTGCCAGCACCAGAACGCCGAATACGCCTGCAAACACAATCGTCCAGCGGTTTCGAATATTGATAACCAATTCCTGTCTGGCAATAGTTGTAATCGCGTGCGTGTCCATTGTTATCTTCTACGGATTGAAAATGTCTTTGAAGCGAAGCAGCTTGCCGTGGAATTTACCTCCTGCTTCCTGGGCCTTCGCTTCAGTCTTAAAAGCGATGAGGCCGCCGTTCATCGGCGTGCTTAATTCGGAAGACCGAACATAATGGGCGTCCTCGGCTTTAATCCATTGACGTTCATTGAAATCCATCACAAAGCTGGCGATTGTCTTCGCCGCGTTCTTCTTGCTCTTAATGAAATTAGCCATGCATCCGATGTCGTCGAACTTGAAGGTCTGCCCTTCGCTGTCAATCAATTCAGCCGCGTATTGCTTTTCGGAAATTGCCATCTTGCAATAGCTGCACGTATCTTCGGGGGCGAGAGCAACCGGAGCGACCGCTTGCTTCTGGCAGTTGGCGAGCACCGTGACGCCAATGATTAGGCACCAGGCCCACAACCACACCCGTCGGTTTGAGGTTTGCTGAGCAAGATCAGAAACAGCTCGTTTCGCAAAGACTTCTTTATTCTGTATGAGCATGATTTTCACTGACGTACTTCATGTATATATCTTCAAGCGACAATTCTTCGGTAGCGAAGGTTTCAATTCGTCCACCCGCCGCTTCGATCGCTCGTAAGATCTCCAGCCGGTCTTGGGCGCTGCATGTTATTACCAGCGAATTCCCTTCGAGCGTCACATTCTCGACCCGGCACCTTCGCGCGACAGCCAGCTGATGTTCGTTCGGGTTCGCCAGCACCACGCGCATTCGTGAACTACTGATCAACTCTGCCTTCAAAGCGGCGATTGATTGCAGAGCCACTAACTTGCCGCCAACCAGAATGGCTACACGATCGGCAAGTTGTTCAACATCGGCGAGCATGTGGGAAGAAAATACGATCGTTTTGCCTGCCCGCTTGAGTGAAGCAAGAAATTCGCGGAACTCAATTGCGCCGTTGGGATCAAGGCTCACGGTTGGCTCGTCCAGCACCAGCACCGGTGCGTCGGGCAAACATGCAACGGCAAGGCCGAGGCGCTGGATCATTCCACCTGAGAATTCACTGACTGACTTGTCAAAGAACCCGTTAAAATGAAAGTTTGGCGTGTCTAATGTCTGTTCGATTCGTTGCGGCGGAATTCGACGCAGACGACAATAGAATTCGAGGACCTCGCGCCCGGTCAACTGATCGCTGAAACCCACGCGCTGTGGCAGAAAACTCATCAACCGCTTTGCTTCGCGGCTATGCTGCGAGATATCGAAACCCTCGACGGCAATGTTCCCCGAGGTCGGCAGCGTCAATCCCACTATGCACTTCAAGGTAGTGGTCTTCCCGCTTCCGTTTGGCCCAAGCAGCGCGAACGTCTCACCCCTTTCAATCTTGAAAGAGACGTGGTTCACAGCGGTGAACTGCTTGAACTTCTTCGTCAGATCTCGGACTTCAATGGTCATTTCGCTTGGGCCGTTGGCCTTTCCATATCACCATCGCACCAGCGCTTAATATCAGAAGCGAAGCCAACATCAATCCTGCATGCATTCGGCGCGCAGGCTGTTCAATCGCAAACGGATAACGGAGCGCAACGGGCTTCATCAATGGCGCTTCATCAATCTCGGACGAGCCTCGCAAAACGGGAAATGTCTTTTCCGCGACAGCCAAAGCGCGGGCGGCCGGACTGTCCAAATAGAGACGCAGCCGGGGATGATTGCCTTCCATGTACTCAAAGACGTTCTGGATTTTCAGCGGCACATCGCCGCGTCCATCTTCATTGAGATCGTAGCCGTCGTAATCACTCCAGAAATTCCCGCGCCCCTTCTCTGACCACTTCGTTGTGGTGCTCCTGCCGATCAGTTGCAGCGGACTCAAGTTGCCAACGAAGTTATTCTCGGTAAAGACGTTTGCGTCGGAACTACTGAACATCTGCAACGCAACATCGTTGTTCGCAATGGTGTTGTGGCGGAAGGTCGTCTTGCGCAGCGCCTCCATGAAAATGCCGGTCGCGTTGTCCACGATGAAGTTCTCTTCCGCCAATAGTTCATTACATTCCTGAAACAGGATGCCGAATGAACTGAACCCACGATTGTGAACGAAAGCATTGCGGCGAAACTCGATGTGGTTAGAGTACATGATGGCTGCACCCGCCACGTTGTTCGAGAAGAAGTTGTCCTCAAATATGTTCCGATCAGAGAACATATAATGAAGACCGTAGCGCAGGTTTGTGACGCGGTTGCGACGAATCTGATTGCCGTTGCAACTCTGGATGTACATCCCGTCACGCTCTTCGGAGACCACGTTGTCCTCGATAATGTTGTCGGGCGAGTTCCACAAGTGCAGTCCCGCGCCGCGATCACCTTCTTCTAATTCGGGTCTCCCGCGAATTCGATTGCGCCGCAAAGTATTGCCATGCGAACTGTAGAGATAGATTCCGTATAGTATGTCGCGCAATTCGTTGTCTTCGATTTGGTTGTTGCTCGATTTGAGCAAAATGCCGGAGTCCTCGCGTGTCAGGTCGCCGCCGCAGTGCTCAATGATGAATCCTTTGATTACACATCCGTCAGCTAACACCGTGACCACGCTGGCTATGCCTCCACCGCGCACCGTCGGGCGGTCTATGCCTTCAAGCTTAATCTGTTTAATAAGTGTGAGGTTGCCTGGGTAAGTTCCGGCGCGAACTTGAACGGTATCCCCAGCATGAGCAGCATCGATTGCAGTCTGAATTGATTGAAACTGAGCGCCTGCCCCGCTAACCACGAGCGTTGCAGCCGTCGCCGATGAACCGGCGACGAACAATACCAGACAGATCGAAACTATTCTAAGCTGCAGCCGCCTGCTCATGCGCCTCCTCTCTGGCCCGTTTTGCCGACAGAAGAATTGCAATCAGCAACAACACCGCGAACGCAAACAGCGCGTAGGAAGCTGGTCCAGGGAAACTGTTCACGGCAAAGTTGGCAATCTGTTTCGACCCAAAAAACGGCGGCGTGAAGGGCTGAACCTTGATCGAGGCGGTCGGATCAAGGTTGTGGCCGTACATATAGAGCCGGTGATAGAAACTCCACATCGAGAACAAGCCGAAGTAAGTAAAGAGCACAAACACGTCGACCAGATTGGACATCTTCCCAAGGACCATTGCCCTGAGCGCCAGGATAATCAACAGGCCGATCACCAGCGGGACCCAGGTGAATTCGCTGAAGTCGCTTTCCAGCAGTGGCCGCATGCCGATGTAGTGATTGAGCGAGTTGATCTCTCGCAGGTCGTCGCGGTTTGGGGTTTTGCCGCCTTCCAACTGATAAGAATAAATGTGCAGCACCAGCCCATCCGTGTACTGGTTCGAGTAAAAGCTCATGTTCCAGAGCGGGAAGAAGAAGGATGGGAGCAATACTACGACCGCAACGAGAATCAAAATGCGGCTCTTCAACGTCAGCGGCAGCTCAAAGAAGGTTGTTTCCTTTTC
>DASWDX010000308.1:0-9336 GCA_036395055.1 Pyrinomonadaceae bacterium
ACATTTCTGGCGTTCGTTTGCCGAGAGCCTGCGCTGCAACCTGCACGTCGATCTCATACGCGGACGTAACACGCATCACATTTTGGAAGCGTCGTTCAAAGCCGTAGCCCGCGCTTTGCGGCAAGCAGTCGAAATTGATTCCCGTATCAAAGGAGTGTTGAGCACCAAAGGAACTCTCTCTAACGAGCCATGACGGACCTAGCCATCATTGATTACGGCGTGGGAAACCTGCGTTCGGTCGAGCGAGCTTTTGCCGCTACCGGCAGTCCCGCCCCCATAACTGATGACGCGTCGTTATTGCGTCAAGCGAAAGGCTTGGTGCTTCCTGGGGTAGGCGCATTCGCAGCTTGTATGAAGGCATTATCGTCTCGTGGCTTCGACGTGCTTGTCCGCGAGCGAGTAGTTGAAGGGACGCCGCTGCTCGGCATCTGCGTTGGTATGCAGATGCTGTTCGAAGAGTCAGAGGAGTTTGGTAATGCAACTGGCCTGGGCTTGATTCGTGGTCGAGTGCGACGCCTTCCGCGCGAGGAGGTTGTGCCTCAGGTCGGCTGGAATCAGATCAGGAAACGAAATCCTCATCCAATCTTGTCGCGGATCGAAGATGAGACGTTCTTCTACTTTGTGCACTCGTACTATTGCGATGTTGCTGACGAAACGATTGTGGTCGGCGAGACTGATTATGGCGTCACCTATCCTTCGGTGATCGGTAGCGGAGATTTGTGTGGAGTGCAGTTTCACCCGGAGAAGAGTCAGGCAGTCGGACTGCAGCTGCTTTCCAACTTTGCGCGCCGAGTCCGATTCAACATTTGGAATTAATTCAAGATGCTGGCGAAACGAGTCATTCCCTGTCTGGACGTTGATCGCGGACGCGTGGTCAAAGGGATTCGCTTTGTCTCGCTAGTTGATGCGGGCGATCCAGTGGTGCAAGCGAAAATTTACGATGAGCAAAATGCGGATGAACTCATCTTCCTCGACATTACAGCTTCGTCCGACAAAAGGGACATCATCATTGATTTGGTCCGTCGTGTCGCCGACGAAGTATTAATTCCGTTTACAGTTGGCGGTGGTCTGCGATCAAAGGAAGACGTTCGCGCTGTTCTACGAGCGGGTGCCGACAAAGTTTCACTCAACACTGCAGCAGTAGAGTGCCCGACCCTAATTGCTGTTGGTGCTGAGACTTTTGGCAGCCAGTGCATCATGGTCGCTATTGATGCCAAACGCCGTGACCCCAACGATCCTGCCAAAGGTTGGGAAGTCTACACGCATGGCGGGCGTCAGAACACAGACCGGGATGCTCTGGAATGGGCATTGCTGTGTGAAGGACTGGGAGCCGGCGAGATATTGCTTACCAGTATGGACCGGGACGGTGCAAAGGAAGGCTATGACATTGAACTTACCCGCACAGTATCTGATGCGGTGCGAATTCCGGTGATTGCTTCCGGAGGTGCGGGTAAGCTCCAACACTTTTATGAAGTGTTAACGGTGGGCGGCGCCAGCGCGGTTCTGGCCGCGTCGCTCTTTCATTTTGGCGAGTTCAAGATTACGCAAGTGAAAGATTATTTGCGCGAGCGAGGAGTAATGGTGAGATGAGTTTTGACCTCAACCAAATACGATTTGACGAGAGCGGACTAATTCCGGCGATCGTTCAGGATGCTCGCACGGGCGAAGTACTCACGCTCGCGTATATGAATGGCGAGAGCCTAAGGAAGACACTTGAAACATGCGAGACCTGGTTTTGGTCACGTTCGCGTTCCGAGCTTTGGCATAAGGGCGCGACCTCAGGTAATACGCAGCGCGTCGCTGCAGTACATCAGGACTGTGACAGCGATGCGTTGGTAGTCCAGGTTGAACCTGCCGGTCCTGCTTGTCACACGGGTAAGCGCTCCTGCTTTTACCGTGACCTTGAAGGCGAGGAGGTCGATGAGGCTGTTAAGGTCAACAATCTCGGGGCAGTCCTCAATGAACTTTACGATCTCATTGAGTCGCGACGAAGAGACCGGCCGGAAGGGTCATACACGACCTATCTATTCGAGCAGGGACTGGACAAGATCCTAAAGAAGCTGGGTGAAGAAGCCTGCGAGACGATCATTGCCGCGAAAAACGATGAGAAGGAACCTCTGATATCCGAGAGCGCCGACCTCCTCTATCACCTGATCGTCCTACTGGTAGGTCGCGGAGTATCACTCGACGAAGTCAAGGTTGAATTGATTTCACGTCGCACGAAGGGAGCGTCCTCCGACAGATGAGCCAGGGAAGCACCACAGAGCGGAAATCGCTGCTCGATTTTGCAGTGCGCCTGGCGCGCGAAGCCGGCGAAATTGCTAATCAATACTTCAAAGGTTCATTCGTCACAGAACGCAAAGCGGACGAATCACTGGTCACTAACGCCGATCGCGAAACTGAAGAGTATCTCCGGACTGCCATTGAGCAAGCCTTTCCAGACGACGGCATTCTGGGAGAGGAAGCAGTGGAACGAATCGGCACGTCCGGACGACGCTGGATAATTGATCCCATCGATGGCACCTATTCCTTTGTTCATGGCGTGCCCCTCTATGCCGTTTTGGTCAGTTTAGAGATCAATCGTGAATCCGTTCTCGGAGTAGTCAACCTTCCGGCAATTAACGAGCTTGTGTATGCGGCAAGGGAGTTAGGATGTTTTTGGAATGGCGAGCCAGCCTGCGTTTCCACAACTACTTCCCTCGAGGAGGCGTTGTTGCTGTGTACCGACTTTGGGGACTGTGAGCAGCATGGGTTCGGTGCCGCTGCAGGAGATCTCCAAAGGCGTGTCAACGCACGACGAACTTGGGGTGACGCCTACGGTCACGTGCTCGTAGCCACCGGCCGGGCCGACATCATGCTCGATCCGGTGATGAATGTCTGGGATTGCGCAGCCTTGTTTCCGATTGTCGAGGAGGCAGGCGGTAGGTTCACCGACTGGCGAGGTCGAAACACAATTCATGGAGGTAATGCGATTTCCACCAATGCATTGCTCTTTGATCCGGTCATGGCCCTCATTCGCGAAGGAACTCCTCATGATAATTCTTCCGGCAATTGATCTTCGTAATGGTCGTTGCGTTCGTCTCACTCAGGGACGCAAAGACTCGGCAAAGGTTTATGACGGCGATCCAGTCGACGTGGCCAAAGCTTTCGCAGCTTCTGGAGCGCAGATGCTCCACGTCGTGGATCTCGATGGTGCGTTTGGGGAACCGAATTCAGGGAATCGCAAGGCACTGCGCGATATCATCCGGGCTGTCGACATTCCGATTCAATTCGGCGGCGGTCTGCGCAGCGTCAGAGATATCGAACAAGTCATTGAGCTGGGTGTGACTCGCGCAGTTATTGGAACTGTCGCGGTCGAGCCAATTGAGAAGTTGAAGACAATGGTCCGCTATGCGCGCCACCACATGGTTGTCGGGATTGATGCCAAACAAGGGCAGGTGGTGACACATGGGTGGGAGCAGGAAGAGACTCTAAGCGCCGTGACTCTGGCGCGCCGTGTGGCGGATATCGGGGTCGAGCGGATCGTCTACACGGACGTTTCGCGTGATGGCCTCCTTGAGGGGCCGAACATTGAACAGACCTGTGTGATCGCGGGTGAGTCGGGACTCAAGGTCACTGCGTCAGGTGGCGTCTCGTCACTCGAAGACCTTTTTCAGTTGAAAGCCGTCAGCGAGTGCGGCATCGACAGCGTCATCATCGGCAAAGCGCTGTACGAACGCCGATTCACTTTGGAGGCAGCGATGAAAGTCGTGGCTGAAATGAAATCAACATGAGCAAAGATGCAGAAAGAACTCTGTGGTTTCCTGAACCATTGACCGAAGATGACTCGATCGCTCGTCGCGACGAAGAAACGTTCGCCTGGCTAGGTCGGTTTACTAGTCTAAAGGCCAGGGAATGTCGCCGATTTCTCAACCATAACATTCGGGCAGTTCCGAACGATTGGCAGCCAAAACTTCATCGACACTTTCAGAACAGAGATTGGCAAAGCGTCTTCTTCGAGCTGGTTGTGGGCCGCACCCTGCAGATACTGGGCGCATCGATTGAAGTTGAGGTGCCAATAGTAGGAACCAACAAGCAGCCGGACTTCAAGGCCATCTTTCCCGATGGAACAGTTACTGTGGAAGCGACCGCACCCGAACTTAATCGAGTGATCGCCAGGAAGATATCGGCAAATGAGGATTTGATTAAGATCATTGAGGAGCTTATTCCTGACGATTGGTCAGTTCATGCGTGGCGATTGCCGGAGCTTGGTCCAAACGATTCAAAGCGCAAATTCAAAGAAACCATCAGGAAGATATTTGCCAAACTTCCACCGGCAGCCAGCTTTGAGCAAGGGTCGATTAGGATTGAAGCCGACTCACTATTTGATGGCGAGCTAACCTTAACCCTCAAGCCAGAGCGCCGTGGACGAGCCGTGCCAGTGCGCGGAGTGGCTTCTGGCCCCGACGATGCAGAGCAACGAATCGTTGCTGCGGTCGTACGCAAGAAGAGACAAGTCAAGAAAACCAACACGCCTGTCGTACTGGCGATCAGCACGTCGCCCGCCGGCGATCTGGAGGATTATGATCGAGCACTCTTCGGATTGACCTATGAAGAGGTTAATCTTAACGGTGACCTGGTCAGTAAAGGATTCAGGCCGGTGGGAATCTTTGGGCAGAGCCGACGTCAGCAACCAACAATCGCGGCAGTGCTCGCCTACACAGAGGTCGGCTTTCCACGCGCTGCGGACCCGGTACTTTTCCTCCATCCGCGCTTTAACGGTCAGCTACCAGAGGCGCTCATGAAGCTGCAAGTTCGAACTTTGGATAAGGCTGGTATTTGTGTAAAGCCCGCCCAGCTGAAAAATGTTTTGGTCGATATGAACTTCGTTCGAATTAGGTAGGTCGCGCTAGCGGTTAACACCATAGCCTATCCAAGCGACTTGCCAGATTTCTTGCATCTCAGACCCATCTCTCAGCTTACCTGCCTTTCCCGCTTGTTTAGTATTCAGAGATTACTCAAAGCCACCAATCGGCATTTTATTTATCATCTAATCTGACATTAATGTCAGATTAGCTTTCTCAAAAGCGTTATAGAGAATAGGACGACATGAAAAGGCCCAGAGCACGGGCTATTGCGCCCGATTCCAGTCATGAAGAGGTTTTTGCTCAGCGCTATCACTGGCTGATGGGCTGGGCATTACGCCTCACTAACAATGACCGGGAACAGGCCGAGGACCTCGTACAGGATACTTTCGTTCACTTCATGATTAGCCGACCTGACCTTGGGTCAGTACTGAAGAACGTTGAGGGTTATCTCTACAGTAGTTTGCGCAATATGCATGTCTCGCAAGTCCGACGGGCTTTGCGAGTTCGAGAGACAGCATTTCCAATCGCCGACATCCTTTCGATTTCAGAAACCGCATCCGTTCAGGGTGAGCTGAGAAACACCGCTCATCGCGTACAAATTCAGGATGAGCTATGTCGTATCTGCCAGTATGCGAGTATCCGCAAAAACAGCTCGAAAGTGGGCAGTGTTGTCATTCTTCGTTTTTTCCACGGGTACTATCCGAACGAGATAGCCGCCGTTACGGGAAGCACACGAGCGGGCGTGGACAAGATGCTGCAACGAGCGCGCACCGAAGCGCGCCTCTACTTGAAGGACCCGGACTCACTCAGTTTTCTCCATGGCGAACAACAAGCACCGGATCTACAAATCAGGTTCGGTCAACAACCCGAAGACTTACTGACTGAATTAAGGCAAGCACTCTATTCAACTCGAGTAGGTGAGTGTCTCTCTCTCGGTCAACTCCGTGAAGTATATCAATCCCAAGAGACTGATCGCGTGAATCACCAGATGTTGGCCCACGTCGTCTGCTGTGCCGTCTGTCTCGACCAGGTAAATCAATTGTTGGGCCTGCCCCTATTGGCAGAACGGGAGCCGGAAAAGATGACCGGAAGAGACAAGCGCGATCGAAATAAAGGCGATGGCGGATCTGGAGACGGCTCGTCGACAGGCGACTTTATGGATAAACCGCGCCGTCGTTTGAAGCAGGTTCTTGAACATCGACCAAAAGAGCTGCGCGTATCGGTCAATGGTTTCATCCTCGGTTCGCACACGATCAACTCCGAATCGAATCAGTTAAGTATCAGTGCTAAAGGCGAAGAGAAGATCGGTTTTGTTGAGGTGCTCAGCGAAGAGGAGGTGCGCCTGCTGTTTTGCGTAGTCGAGCCGCCGCCGGAGGGTCCCGTCGAACGGAAGGTAGTAGCCAGCCTGAGCGATGAGCGCAATTTGGAATTGTCCCTCGACTTCAGCGATGCCTGGCCGAACATCAATGTCACTTATCACGATCCAGCATTTTCCGCTGAAGCCGAAGTAGCGGGTCAGCCAATTCAATCAAAGGCTGATGCCGAGTCAATCAATCAAGAGGCTCGCCCTCAGAATCTGGCAGACCCAAGAGTGACGCCATTAGCCAGGTGTAGAGAGTGGATCGCGTCCAGGTTGCCAACCTTCAGCTGGAAGTCTCTTTTACGCCCCGGCACGGTTACCGCAGCTTTTGCATTGCTTCTGATCGCGGTTCTCGTCTTCGTTCAACTTCGTCGCACGCCGCCAGCAACAACAACAACGGCTGCGGATCTGCTCGACCGATCCATGACCGCCGAAGCTGCGCTCGCAGCGCGGACTGATCAAGTTCTGCATCGCACCATCAGTCTGGAGGCTAAGAATCTCGCCGGTGAAGTAGTCGCCCGGCAGCGAATCGAAGTCTGGCACAGTGGCGAGAAGAAGATTACAGCGCGACGACTCTACGATGATCGTGGCGTCCTTATCGCCGGTGACTGGCGCAGAGCTGACGGAGTGCAAACACTTTATCACCACGGCGCAAAGCCACAGCTTCAAATTCCCAATCCGCAATCCGCAATTCGAAATTCTGAGGTGTGGCAGTTAAATCCTTCTGCGAAAGACTTCAGTTCGCTCATCGGAGGCAGCGAAAACGCGCAGGTCGAAGAGACAGCTAACGCCTATGTGATCAGCTACTCGCAACAGCAGGCGGAGCTAAGCGGAGCGAGGCCAATTAAGGCCACGCTCACGCTGAGCAAATCCGATTTGCATGCGACTGAATTGACAGTCCTCATCCAAGGTAAGAGCGGTCCTGGTTCGACTGGCGAAGCGCAACGCAATGCGGCCATCGAATTCCGCTTTGTGGAGAACCGCTTTGAACGTCGACCGATTGACGCGGTAGCTCCCGCTTTATTCGAGCCCGACGCTGAACTGCTTTCTTCGATTGTTCCTACAAAGAATCCCAAGGCTGAAGCGTCTGATGCCATTACCCAACCGACTGCCCCTGTTATGGCAACCGCGGCACTGGAGGTTGAGGTTCTGACTTTGCTGCACCAGGCCGGCGCGGATTTGGGCGAGCAGATTAGCGTCACTCGCGTCGCTGATGGCGAGTTAAGAGTTCAGGGTTTGGCCGATACGGATAAACGGAAATCCGAATTGTTGGCTGCGTTGGGTTCAGTGTCAAAGAATCCGGCCATCAAGATCGAGATCAGAACAATCGCCGAGGCAACAGCTGCAGCTGAGAAGAATGAACGGCGGAATCCCAGGAGCGCGCTAACGGAAGGCTTAACTGTCGAGCGGGTTGAGGCTGAGCGAGACGCGATGTCTGCCGGTCCGGAATTGCGACGTTATTTCAGCGGCGACGACGAGCAGGCGCGCCGGTTTGCTTTGCGCATGATTAACAGATCGCATGTTGCGATGAGGCATGCCGGGGCCTTGAAGCGTTTGGTCTATCAGTTCTCGCCGCAGGATCTGCGCGAATTGTCTCCCGAGGCGCGAGCGAAGTTGATGGCTCTGATCCGTTCTCACGCGAATGCCTTTCAGGCCGAAACTGCCGCCTTGCGACAGGAGTTGCAGCCCATCTTTTTTGCGTCCGCACCGGCCGGCGCTTCGCCAGAAGGTTCTTCGATTACAGGTGATGAAGAGTTAGCTCGCGCAGTAATGCGCCTCTTTGATCTGGGTTCCGCTAACGATGACACCGTTAGTGCTGCCTTCAGCAGCTCCGGTAGTGGTGCCGGGGCTACGATTAGTTCGAAGTTTTGGGGGTTACTCAAAAGCGCCGAGAGTCTGGCCGCTGCGATTCAGAAAGCACGATAGCGACTCCCTGCTCGTAAGTTACCAAGGGGCCGCGAAGGTTTTCAGTTAGCAATGCGATTGAATTCATAGTTCGTTCGCCATTCTTGACCCACGAAGGAGATAGCTATGTTAACCATGATTCCGCCCAAAGTTTTCGTTCGGCATCTGCTCGTCGCCATTGTGCTGTTTCTGGTTTCCGCATACTGCGTGCCTTCCATCGCGCATTGTCAGTCGACTACGGCGACTCTCAGTGGAACGGTTGAAGACGAAAAGGGTGCCGTAATCCCAGGTGCGAGCGTCGTCGTTATTAACGTTGGTACCAGGCTGGAGCGACAAACGACGACAAATGGCGGAGGTTATTTTGTGATCACCTTGTTACCACCCAGCACTTACAAGGTGAGAGTTGAGAACCAAGGATTCGCCCCGGTAGAGGTTCAGAATGTAGTGTTAAATGTCGGCGATCAGAAGTCGCTTCAGATTCAGTTGAAGGCAGGAAATATCAGCGAGATGATTCAGGTGAATGCCGACGCGCCGCTGATTAATGAATCGGCGGCGGTGGGTACGGTAGTGGACCGGCAATTCGTTGAAAACATGCCGCTCAACGGCAGGAGCTTTCAATCGTTGATTGCGCTCACTCCAGGAGTTGTTCTGACCAAGTCAACTTTTGGTGAGCAAGGTCAGTTCAGCGTTAATGGTCAACGTGCTAACGCTAACTACTTTACTGTTGATGGAGTCAGTGCGAACGCTGGTGTTTCAGCTGGCTTTTCTTTAGTCCAGTCAGCCGGGGGCGCACTGCCTGCATTTGGCGCTTCTGGTGGTACTAACAGTCTGGTCTCTGTCGACGCCATGCAGGAATTCAAGATCCAAACCTCAACGTTTGCTCCTGAGTTTGGACGAACTCCCGGCGCACAGATTTCAATCGCCACGCGCAGCGGCACCAACGATTTCCATGGGACGCTGTTCGAGTATTTTCGCAACGATGCGCTGGATGCCAACGACTGGTTTGCCAATAGCCGCAGACAACCGAAGCCAGCACTGCGCCAGAACGATTTCGGCGGAGTGTTGGGGGGTCCACTTTATCTACCGCGCTTCGGTGAAGGCGGACCGGCGTTCTATAACGGTAAAGATCGAACGTTCTTCTTCTTCTCGTATGAAGGATTGCGCCTGCGCCAGCCGCTGACGCAGGTGACACTCGTCCCATCGGTGGCCTCGCGACAGTCCGCC
>DASWDX010000309.1:0-5291 GCA_036395055.1 Pyrinomonadaceae bacterium
TTTGGTCAGGAATAACGCGTAACACCAGGCTCACGGTGCCGCGCTGTTGAAAGATGTTCGCGCGAAATCTTCCCAGCTCCTTGACTCCGTATCCGATGTCAACTTCGGAGACTTCTTTGAAGCGTTGCTTCTGGCGATTCGTCATCATGGCGAATGCCATGTCGAGCGTGTCCTCCGGCTTCATCCGGGGAGCATCGGCGATGGGATGAAGCTCACCGGCAATGCGCATCACCGGAAAGGAGCCGACTTTTACGTGGAGATCGGACGCGCCATGACTGGAAGCCACTCGAAGCAGATCGTCAATTTTTACGGACATAAAGAGAGGGACCTTTCGAAATCTTGTAAGAGCAAAGCTAGAAGTTCCTTGATTGTCTGCGCTGGAAGGAGCGCTGGAGATTACCTTGCGGGGCAGATCACCACAACGTTAGGTGGGGTAATGCCGAAGTGAATATAGCCCGTACCTACGAGGAGCGTCAACGTTTATCGCCGTGGGTCTTGACCGTTTGCCTATCTTCACAAATTCCGGTCCAGGCAAAAACAAAGCAGCGAGCAAGTTGTCCTCGCTCGCTGCCTACCTTCCAGTAAAAGCTGGATCATTAGTCAACCGCAACAGTGGCTGTCTGAAACTTCATCACGGGCTCGGCTGGTTGGTTACGAACGCTTACATCCGTCGCTGCCTCCGGTTGCGATCCATTGTTACCCGGTTGTAAGCCCTTCGCTGCATTAACATACGTAAGCCACTTGCCCGGAGCTTTTCGATCTCCCTTGGTGATCTCAAAAAAGGCCTTCTGAATTTTTTCCGTTATCTCGCCACGACCACCCGCTCCTACTGTAATGCGATCGACGGAGCGAATCGGAGTGATCTCAGCGGCCGTGCCGGAGAAGAAAAGTTCATCAGCGACATAAAGCGCTGCGCGTTGAATGGTTCGCTCCTTAACGATAATCCCCAATTCCTGACAGATATGAATCACACTGTCGCGCGTGATGCCCGGCAGGATCGACGACGACAACGGCGGAGTCAGGACCATTCCATTGTTCACCACAAAAATGTTTTCGCCCGAGCCTTCCGAAACGTAGCCGCGGTCATCCAGCGCAATCCCTTCCGCAAAGCCGTTGAGTAATGCCTCCATCTTGATAAGCTGCGAGTTCATGTAGTTTGCGCCGCTTTTGGCCATGGCAGGCATTGAGTTTGGCGTCAAACGATTCCAGGTTGAGACGCAAACATCGACGCCTTTTTCGATAGCCTCGTCGCCGAGATACTTGCCCCAGTCCCAGGCGCCGATGTAACAGGCAAGCGGGTTGGGAAAAGGGTTAACTCCGAATGCCGGATGCTCTTCATCGAGACTACGGAAGAGGATAGGTCTGACATAGCACTGCTCCAAACCGCTCCGCGCGACCAACTCAACCGAAGCCTCGCACAACTGTTCCAGCTTCCATTTATGGTCCATGCGGTAGATCTTTGCTGAATTCAGGAAGCGCTGCATGTGTTCGTGCAAGCGGAAAACCGCAGGCCCTTGTTTCGTCGCATAACAACGAATGCCCTCAAAGATACTCGAACCATAATGAAGAACATGAGACATCACGTGCACGCGGGCATCATTCCACTTAATGAACTCGCCATCGTGCCAAACCACGTCGCAAATGCGCGGCGTTGGTGCATCTTTCGCTTTGCCATCTTTCGAGAACATACTGTTCTACTCCTTCCGGAGATCAATTTCGGGAAACGGGGCGGTGAAGAAACTCTAACCTCAAATCGCGCGCAGGGATGGTTTATCGAAAAACCAATTCTACAGGAGTCTTTATCATTTCATAAAGTCGCGTTTATGGGCTATCGGGAACATGGCACGATACAGTAAGTCTACTTTGCTTGGCAAGGCACGCTTGATTCAATAAGGTTGGCAAAGTAGCATCAAAATGCTGCTGCAAATAGCAAAGACTGTTAATGATTTGTGCTTTCCGGTGACGTATAAGAGATATCCACCGAGCGATCCAATTCAAGGCCAGAATCGGCAGCTAATTCGTTGCCTGATTTTAGTGCCAATTTTGTTTTCTATTCTGCTAACCAATTGTCGCATGACCGAAAAAACTGAAACCCCGCCTCCCGTAACTCGAGCAAACAGCCAACCAAACGATCCAGTAGCGATTCATCGGCGCGCCATTGCCATTGATATGCATGCCGATACTCCGCAACGCCTGGTGGACGAGCACGTAGACCTGGACCAGCGGCTGCCGGATGGACACTTCGATTCGGTGCGCGCGCGTGAAGGCGGACTCGACGCGCAGTTCTTTTCCATTTGGGTCGAGCCGGAACTATTTGGCGGCGGCGGACTGAGGGCGATCAAACGAGCAGACGATCAAATTGCAGCTGTTAAGGAGTTGACCGAAAAGCATCCGGAGACCTGGCAACTTGCGAGCAGCGCTGCTGACATCCGACGGATTGCTTCGGAAAGTAAATTGGCCGCTTTAACTGGACTGGAAGGGGGATATGCGATCGACGAGAAGATCGAAAATGTCGAGCGATATTATCGAATGGGTGTGCGTTACATGTCGCCGGCCTGGAGTGTCAGCACGAGTTGGGCCGGCTCTTCAGGCGACGAGAACGGCCGCACGCGCGGCCTCAATGATTTCGGAAAGCAGGTGATTCGCGAGATGAACCGGCTTGGGATGATGGTCGATGTCTCGCACGTTTCTGACGCGACCTTCTGGGACATCATAAACACATCGACGAAACCAGTGATTGCGACGCATTCAGGCTGCCGCGCGATTGCCAATGTTCCCAGAAATCTGACTGACGACATGATTCGCGCGTTAGCGAAGACCGGGGGAGTCGTAAACGTTATCTTCTATCCTGAACATTTGGAGCCTGGGTGGAGTGAAAAGAAGCAGAAGGTTGACGTAGACATCGCTTCTGAAGTGAAGCATGCTTCCGAAGAAGAGAAGAGCGATGCTGCCCATAAGAAGCTGGCGCGTGATCGCGTTAGACGTCAAGAGTTTGCTAAACGACTGCCGCCGGTCAAAGTTTCACGGCTAGTCGATCATATCGATCACGTTGTGAAACTGGTGGGCATTGATTACGTGGGAATTGGATCTGACTTCGATGGCGTGCAGTCAACACTTAGTGATCTGGCAGATGTGTCGGAGTTGCCTAACTTAACTGGCGAGTTGCTGCGGCGCGGTTATTCGGAAAGCGATGTCGACAAGATTCTCGGCGGCAACATGCTCAGGGTGATGGAAGAGGTAGAAAAATTGAATCATTGATCCACCGGGTCATTGATCCATTAGCTAATGATTTGGTTTTCTCATATGGTCACGACGGCAACATTGCTACAAGCCAGAACTAAGCAGTTTGCGATCAGAATTGTAAAGCGTTTAGATCGCTGCCGAAGACCGAGGAAGCGCGCGTCATTGGGAAACAGGTGCTTCGCTCAGGCACTTCAGTAGCAGCGAATTATCGCGCTGTTTGTCGTGCCCGCTCGAAGGCGGAATTTATCGCGAAAGTTGGAGTTGTCGTTGAGAAGCTGATGAAACTGTGTTCTGGTTAGAACTGCTTGGCGAAACAGGAATAGTTGAACAGAAGAAATTAATGAACTTGTTGTTGGAGGCAAACGAACTTCTTGCCATTTTTGCGGCTTCGCAGCGTACGGCTAAATTGACCAGGAAGTAATAATGAACCAATGGATCAATGAAACAATCTTACAATTCCCAACGTCCACGCATTGGTTTTCACGCACCGATCAAAGGCGGCCTTCACCAGGCGCTGATTGTTGCGAAAGAAACCGGCTGCGACACGGTGCAGATTTTTTCTCGGAACCCGCGTGGCTGGGCAGCAAAGCCACTTTCGCGAACCGACATAGCCTTGTTCAAGAAAGTACGCCGGCTAACTAAACTCAAGCCTGTCGTCATCCATTGCAACTATCTGGTAAACCTCGCCGCGGCCGACGAAATGATATTGCAAAAGTCGCGCATCTCTTTTCGCGAAGAGGTTCAGCGTGCATTCTTGCTTGGTGTCGACTACCTGGTCATTCATCCGGGCAGTGCCCGGGGTGCTTGTGAAGCCGACGGAATACGCACGTGCAGCGAGAGTATCAAGTTTGCCATTCGCAGGCTGAATCTGGGTAAGCTCCGAATTCTTCTGGAAAACACCGCGGGACAGGGGGACTGTATCGGCCATCGCTTCGAGCATTTGCGTGAGATCATGGATGCCTGTCCAAAGATATCTCTCGGTGTTTGCCTTGACACTGCGCATGCCTTCACCGCCGGTTACGACATCCGTGAGGAAGATGGCCTGGAAGCGTTAATCGACAAACTCAAGAGCACGGTGGGAACGCGCAACGTTCGCACCATTCACTTCAACGACTCCCGCGCCGCTTACAATTCGCGAGTCGATCGTCACTGGCACATCGGCGAAGGGCACATCGGCAACGATGCGCTTCGCCGCGTGGCCCAGCATCCTAAACTCGCCCATGCAGCCTTCATTCTTGAAACCCCTTACGACGATCCGCGCGCGGATCTGAGGAATCTTGAGATGCTGCGTTCGTTCGTAGATAATAGCTCCACGTAGCACTACTGCTTCCGCTTAACACCACTAAGATCATTGCCCGCTGCCAGGGGATTCACCCCTCCTTCCAGCCCGTTTGACGTAACTACAGCTTGTAACTACACTGTTTATGCGGTTCGGATGGGACGAAGCTAAGCGGCGATCTAATATCAAGCGCCACGGGTTCGACTTTCTCGGAGTCGAAAGAATCTTCGCAAGTGATGCGTTTACTCTTTTGGATGATCGGTTCGATTACGGCGAGATTCGCTTTCTCACGTTGGGCGTACTTAACGGAACCGTTGTCGCCATTGCCCATACGGAGACAGACGAAGTTACCAGAATAATATCGATTAGGAAGGCATCAAAGAATGAAGAAGAGATCTACTACAAAGAAATCAGAGACTGACCAGACGGATTGGAAACGCATAGACGCCATGAAGGATGAAGACATAGATTTTTCCGACATTCCGGAGATAACTCCGGAAATGTTCGCTCGTGCAGTCCGGCGGCGAAACTTCGAGCCGATACCGCGCAAGAGGCAGCTAACGCTACGGGTGGATAGCGACGTCATCGACTGGTACAAAAAACAAGGTCCTGGATATCAGACAAGAATAAATTCTCTGCTGCGCGCCTACATGAAAGAACATAAGCGTAAGACCGCATGAAAGGTTGCGAGCATCGATATCCCATCGATTCGAACGCTGGACTGCTTTCATTGTCTTCTACTACAATACTTCTCATGACGACCGTTCGA
>DASWDX010000310.1:0-9617 GCA_036395055.1 Pyrinomonadaceae bacterium
GACGCACAAACGCAAAACGCCGATGCGATTACAGTGGTGGTCGACTCCGCCGGCCAACTGGGCACGGTAAGCTCTTCGCGTCGTTTCAAGAAGGAGATCGCGCCGATGGACAAAGCCAGCGAAGCCATTCTGGCGCTCAAATCAGTGACATTTCACTACAAGAGCGACAAGACAGATACGCCGCAATTTGGGTTGGTTGCCGAGGAAGTAGCGAAGGTGAACCCTGATCTGATCGTGCGTGATAAAAGCGGCCAGATTTACACCGTACGCTACGAAGCGGTGAACGCGATGTTGCTTAATGAATTCCTCAAAGAGCATGGCAAGAACGAGCAACAGGAAGCGACCATCGCGCACCAGCAAAAGCAAATTGAAGCGCTTACTGCGGGCTTGCAAAAGGTGACCGCGCAGCTCGCTGCAGCGAGTCCGTCCCGTGACGGACTTGAAGCGAGCAAGCCTCCACCGCACGTGGTCACCAACAATCAGTAAAGCTACAGACAATCTCAGCAAAGCCGCTTGGAGTTGAGGCTGTGTTGCGACTGTGGATCGCGAAGCGCGAACAATCTGGGTTGTCGCCGCAGAGCGCGACGGTTAACGCTTCATTGTGCACGTGGATGAAAAGTTGACGGCGTTTTTGGAACTCGAATCAGTGATTCGCGCGTGCGGTGAATTGTCTCGACAAGCAGGCGAGATTTTTTCACAACTCGACGCGGCAGCATCCAGAATAAATCTGGATTCGGGATAAGGACAGGAAGCTTTTCTCCCGGAGCTTTCTTCCCCTTTTTCAGACGTGCACTGCCAATGGTCAATCTGCCGGGAGCAAACCAAAAAAGGAAAAATAAACATGAAACTTCAAAACTTGATTCACATTCTGATCGGGATTGCCTGCACTGGGCTTTTGCCACAAGCGCAGGCTGTTAGTCCCGCACCGGACGGAGGCTATCCCGGGGGAAACACGGCAGAAGGGCAAGATGCCCTTCTCAGTCTCACTACCGCCACAAACAATACGGCCATTGGTTTTCTCTCGCTCAAGAGCAACACCACGGGCAATTTCAACACAGCCATTGGCGCTGGGCGCTCCTTTTCAACACTGCAGACCAAAATACGGCAACCGGCGCAGGGGCGCTTTTGAGCAACACCAGGGGCAGTTTCAACACGGCCGACGGTGAGGCAGCGCTCTTTTTCAATGCCACCGGTGCGAGAAACACGGCCGTCGGTGCTAGTGCGCTCCAGAGCAACACCACGGGTAATTTCAACACGGCCAACGGTGCTAGTGCGCTTTTTAGCAACACCACCGGCAGCAACAACACGGCCGTTGGAAGAATTGCGCTCTTTAGCACCACCACAGGCACCGACAACACGGCCCTCGGCGTGGATGCGCTCTTTAGCAATACCACTGTCAACAGCAACACGGCCATTGGCAGAGCTGCGCTCTCTAGCAACACGACAGGCACCGACAACACGGCCATTGGAAGAGCTGCGCTCGCTAGTAACACCACAGGCACCGCGAACACGGCCCTAGGTGCGGATGCGCTCTTTGACAACACCGCCGGCAGCGGCAACATCCCCTTGGGCGATAGCGCTGGCCAGAACGTGACCACGGCCGGTAACGTTATTTGTATCGGCGCGAACGTCGCCGGAGCCGACGTAAGCAACCGTTGCTATATTGGCAGTATCTTTGGCCAAACCTCTTCCGGCGGAACGGCCGTTTTCATTAATTCGGACGGCAAACTTGGCACGACGACTTCCTCTCGGCGATTTAAACAGGAGATTAAGGCAATGGACCACGCCAGCGAAGCGCTCTTTGCGCTCAAACCGGTTACGTTCCGTTACAAAAAGGGGATAGACTCGCAAGGGATTCCACAATTTGGGCTGGTTGCCGAGGACGTGGAAGCGGTCAATCCGGACTTGGTGGTGCGCGACAAGAATGGTGAGATTTATACCGTGCGTTACGACGCGGTAAACGCGATGTTGCTCAACAAATTCCTCAAAGAGCATCGCAAAGTCGAAGAACAGGATCATCAGGTACAGAAACAAGGAGCGATCATAGCTAAACAGCAGAAGCAGATTGAAGCTCTTACTGCTGGATTGCAGAGAGTGAGCGACCAGTTTGAGCTGAGCAAACGTTCGCCCGAAGTGGTGCGCAACCATCAGTAACGCAGCGCGAGCAGAAATACTACCATTCTCTTGAAATCGCCGATGTGCACGTGTGTCTCATCGATGGCCTGCGGCACCGTAGCGCTCGGGAAACCATTGCCATAATTTCTCCGGCTTAACCGGCTCATCGAAGGGCGCAGGAAAACCACGATTGGTGGGATGCACGGTATTACCTACCGGATAAAGAGCGGCATCCTTGTCAGCAGTGAATGCCACCACAATTTTAACGGACGACTGTGTGTTCGGTTTGAAACGCCACTGTAAGAATGTGTTTATAACGTCAGCGTCGAGGAATACATCGTCTGTGCTGCTCCTGATGAAGACTCCTTTAACTTTGCCTGACGCTTTATCGACAATCAGTTCGAATATTCCCGCCCCCTGACAATGCTTCTTGCTGGCCATTGAATCCTTTGTGGGCCGCGGAGCAAAGAATGGCCGATCGTCACCACGCAGACACCTGATGCCGAACAACGCAAATAGTACCGTCAGAATTAGAAGATTTTTCATCGACCTACGAACTTAATAAGCAGGTATCGTCGGTCCACGTACGGCTCACTGTTGCATTGCCTCGATCGCGGTGTAGTGCGTTCCCTTTATAGTCAAGAATCCGACTGGCGTACTGCGAAGTCTGAACCTGACGATTCCGCCCTGGATTACTTCGACAATAACCACGTCTAATCCCTCTTTAAGCGGATGAACCTTCTTTTCGTTGATCATTCGCATCGCTCCTGCGAAGTCGCGCCCCTTTATCCGGTTCCTGAACTCCCATATGTACAGCGGGGAGTCTGAGAACACGTAGCCTTTCTTCGTCGTCCCGGCATCCGTCGATGTGGCGAACATCGCAAGTGCACCGATGAGTGCAATCGCTATCCATCTTAATTTCGCCCTTTTCATAGATTGCATTTCTTGATTTGGGCGCACTTCTCAAACATGTGCAGGATAAACATGTGCAGGAATCGTCGATGACATCATGGCCGCATCAATCTTCATTCGGCAATCAAAAAAGATTCCACCGCGATCCGGTCGACGGGCTTGGAAAGAAGTCTTGAACTCCGGTCCCAAATTTTGTAAAACACCCAAACCGCAGCCGGTGGGCAACTGCCGGCAGAAATCAAACGACAACCCTTCAGTTGTGCTCGCCTTCCAACTCAACTCTCAAGTCTTGAACAATGAAAAGAACAGCAAAAAATAGCCGGTTCGGCTTCGGCTGGATGCCGGATCTTCCCGATAATCGCGATCATCTTTACTCCGCGCCGCTGGCGAAACTGCGTGTGCTTCCCACCAAGGCCGATCTCCGCAGACATTGCCCGCGGGTTTACAACCAGGGAGAAATCGGTTCCTGCACCGCAAACGCAATCGCCGCGGCTATCGAGTTCGATCGCAAGAAGCAAAAATTACGCGACTTTATCCCATCGCGTCTCTTCATCTATTACAACGAGCGAAGCATCGAGCGCAGCGTGCCGCTCGACAACGGCGCGCAGATTCGCGACGGCATAAAAAGTGTCGCTAAACAAGGCGCTTGTCCGGAAACCGAGTGGTCCTACGACGATACTCCTGCCGATTCAAACACTAATCTCTGGCCTCCTAGCGCTAAGCCAAGGCAGAAACCGCCGGCGTCTTGTTACAAAGACGCAAAGAAATTCCGTGCGGTCAGTTATCAACGAGTTGACCGCACGCTCTCGCAGATGAAAGGCTGTCTCGCAGATGGCTTCCCATTCGTGTTTGGCTTCACTGTTTACGACAGCTTCGAGAGCGCGGCAGTCGCCAGGACAGGCGTTCTCCAAATGCCTAAGCCGCGAGAAGGAGTTGTGGGCGGCCACGCCGTTCTTGCCGTTGGCTACGACGACAAAACCGAGCGCTTCATGGTGCGCAACTCATGGGGTACTAGCTGGGGCAAAAGAGGTTATTTCACCATGCCCTACTCTTACTTGCTCACCGACAATCTTTCAGACGACTTCTGGACGATTCGCCTGGTGCATTAACCTACGAACCCGCTTAACAAAATGCCAAAATATTGGATGATAAATAACCGGAGCCAGGGCGGTGTTGGACCTGACGTCAGCACCGATGGCATGACTTATTGGATCAGCGACAAACAGCCGCTCACCGACATCAACAACTGGCGCAAGGTTACCGCCGCCAATTTTCAGAAGCTGTTGGTCGCAACGTCGGACAAGTTTCCGAAGTACGACCAGGCAGAGAACGAGAAACAAAGTCATGTCACGATTCTCGTTCATGGTTACAACCAAACGTTTGCAAAAGCCGCAGCGTTTTACGAGAAGCTTTGCGGCAGCCTTTTTGACGGTCCCGACAGTCTCGGGCTTTGCATCCTGTACGACTGGCCATCGCGCGGTAACATCCTGGGGTATGAACCTGATCGTTCGCATGCACGCCTGTGCGCTCGCGATTTAACAGACGTGTTGAGCGCGCTATTCGATTGGCTGACCGAGAAGCAACAGCAAACCATAAACAATCCTGCAAAAGCTTGTAAGGCAAAAGTCTCCATGATCGCTCACAGCATGGGAAACTATGTGGTGCAAAAGGCAATGGCTGCAGCGTGGACCCGTAAGAACCAGCCTTTGCTCGTTAGTCTCATCAATCAACTCCTCATGGTCGCAGCCGACGTTGACAGCGATTTGTTCGATGAGGGCGCACCTGATAACAACGATGGCAATGCCGTGGCTAACCTCACCTACCGGATCACGGCACTTTTTAGCGGACGCGACACTGTCCTAGGCGCGTCTGCAGGTCTGAAGCATTTCGGCATGCGACGCCTGGGGCGAAGCGGTCTTCCACATCATCCACCTTTGGCAGATCCGTCGTCGCCAACAGATAATGTTTGGGACGTGGATTGCTCGAGCTTTTTCCAGCAGGGGACCGGAGACATTCACGGCGCGTATTTCCTCACCGATGGCACGCTCAATCTAATGCGGCATATCCTCCGCGGTCTCGACCGCGGCGTCCTGGAAACGCTTGGATATACTCGCGGCAGCGCCTGGCCACCACCGCAATAAGTAAAGGCGAATGTCTCCGCGCAAACGTAAACCAAAGTCAGGCGAACCAGCTTCGCGGCGTTCGCCGCGAAAAGTTCGCGTCACGAAGAAGGCGAAACACTCGAAATCCCGGTCGAAGTTGCCGAGAAAGGCCGCCGCAGTGCGGCCGTTACCGTCGCAGCCCGAGGAAATTCTTTTCCGTGTGGAAGGCAAAATGTCCACCTTTGGCGGACCGCACGATCTCGGGATGGCTGCAAACGAAGACCTTGCTCTCTTTACCAAGGCAGATCTCCAGGACCCGAAGTATGCGTATTTGTTTCTGCCGGCGTCACCGCCTGGAACAAGCGGTCTTGGACGCCGGCTGAACCCGGATCAATACTATTTCGCCTGTCGTTGGGATTATACTGCAACGCCAAGAGAGTTTTTGCGGCGCGCTCTTGCACGCGTCGAGAATCCCGCAAACGGTCGAGCTGCGGACGCGCGTCCGGTCGATTGGGGACCGCATCCTTCCACCGGACGTGTCGCAGACTTATCGCCAGGACTGGCAGCGGCGCTCGGACTTAACACGGACGATATCGTTAGGATAACAATTTCGGCGCGCCGAGCCATACCGGTGAAGCCAACTCTAGCCATAAAGCGCGTCGGTCACGGCAGCAGTAATCCGCATGCGAAACCGACAATCAAACAATTCATTCAAAGCCCGAATCATTCGTGCCGCAATGGAGCAAGAATTGACAAGATCGTCTTGCACTGCACCGAGGCATCACTGGCGGGTACGATCGAGGAGTTCCAAAAATCAGGCGGCCGCCAAGTCTCAGCGCATTACGTCATCGATCGAAACGGCGACATTTACCAGATGGTGAGCGACAGCGACCGTGCCAATCATTGTATGGGCGCAAACGAAAGCTCCATCGGTATTGAACATGTCGGCACTGAAACCGATTCTCTTGCTGCGCCACAGGCTGCCGCTTCCGCAGCCCTTATTCGCTGGTTGCTTGAGCAATACCATATTCCGCGCACAAACATCTTCGGCCACGACTTCACACCAGGCTACTGCCGGCCAGGTGGAACCAGCTGCCCTGACCGCCTCTTTGGCACGGCTCACTCGCAAGCAACTATAACTGGCTGGGTGGAAGCCAATGTGTGACCTGATAAGGTATTGCTAGCATGTTCTTCGAGTGATTTGATGAATGTTGTAGGCACCGGCCTGTGGCCTGTCCTCCTCGGCGCTCCTTTTCACACTAGCGAGAACGGTGCCATCTTAACCTTCCTGAATTACTGGCTCCGGCTCGTCTCCTTTTCGGAAAATCATCCACACACCGGCGAGAACCAAGCATGCGCCAAGGAGCGACCAGAGGGAAAATGTTTCGCCGCCAACTGCCCAGCCTAACGCGACAGCGCCGGGTGGTGTGATGAGCGAGATTGCTTGTAGCCTGGCGACAGTCATTCGTGGCAATAGCCAGTAAAGAAGGAGAAACGTGAGCGCCGAGCCGATTACCGCGAGGTAAACCAGACAAAAAATCGACACCGCGCTCCAATGGAACTTCAAGGGATTTCCTTCAACCATAAATCCAATCAAGAGCAATGGCGCTGCACCGAAAATCATTTGCCACGCAGCAATCATCGCCGGCGCCATTTGAACCGCGCGGGCCTTGAGCAACACGTTCGAAAACGCCGCACTCGCACCGCCAAAAACGATACCCAACCCACCCCAGAAGGCCATGAATCCATTGAATCCGAGAAGACGCTCGCAAATCAGTGCTACGCCGCCAAGCGCCAGAAGTGCGCCCAGAAGCTTGTGCAGCTGGAGTGGTTCATCGGGAAGCAGCAGGTGCGCGGAGAGCATGCCGAAGATCGGGATGGTCGCCTGCAGTACAGCCGCCAGACCGGAGGAAACGTGCAGCTCGCCCCAGAAAAGCAGACCGTAATTTACGGCAAACATCAGAACGCCAGTAAAAGCCAGGAGCAGGCAATCGAACCCGCGCCGCGGTAACAAAGCCACTCGCCCGGCGGATACGGCAAAAAGGACGATGATTGCGACGAGAAAACGGATACCCGCATAAGAAATCGGCGGTAGATCACGCAACCCGATCTTGATAACGAGCCACGTCGAGCTCCAGACAACGCAAAGAGTCAGCCACGCCAGTGGCACGCCCCATCGACGCGCCCAACGCGAGTCCGGCTCGGACCGGTCGCGCCGTACCACATCAACCGATGTGCTTTTCATCTTCATCTGCGCTCGACCATCGCGTGTTGACTGCGACTCGTAAAGTCAGGCGCAGCGCTACTGAGCCTTGATCATTGACACTCTGTCTCTGGCCCAACTACGCTCGCCGCGGAGAGAGCCCCAAAGTCTTATACGACGCAGGTCTCGTACTCAGCTAGGCTTCGCGCCACTATGAAAAAACTCGTTAGTCTCTCGCTCTGCCTTTCGCTCAGTCTTTTTGCTGTGGCGCGGGCGACGGAGCCTGGGCAAATCCTGGCTGTAGTTGCGAAAACCGCTCAGAAGAAGCCAACCGGACAAAAAGCCGACGCCACGGCTTTGTTCGACGACGCGAACAAGGCGCTGGCTGCGATGATTAAGGCTGCACGCGCCGATACCGGTCTAGACCCAAAGACATCGAAAAACAAGCCATTCTGGAAATCGACCCAGCTTATCGCCAAAAATTTGAAAATAGCGAAGACGGGGCTCGCAGCGAAGAGCAACGACTTCTTCAAAGGCATCGCAGGAGCGCGCCAGGCTGAAGAGCAAATGAAAGTGGATTGGGAGCCGACCGATTCGAAGAACAGCCAGGTGATCGAGAATGGCAAGAAGCTCGGTCACGCCATCGCACTACTGCGCACCGATTTCTCGAAGGAGGCTGCCCGAAAGAAGAAAGGCGGCGAATTGACCGCGAAGGAAAAGGCAGAATTCGAGAAGATCAAAGCGCAGCAGAAGGAGTTGCTGGCGAAGATCGCGAAGCTGGAGGCAGGCGCCAAAAAGGATAAGGCACTGGAGAAAGGTTTGCTCGAAATGAAGAAGCAGGCCGAACACATCGTCAAGGAGCCGGTTACGCTGGATGCCTATATCGCCACGCTTTACCTGCTCGATGATCAGATCGGCCTCATCCGCGGCTACGAATACTACGTCGATAAGCCGTGGCGCGCTGATTATCTCGTCCTTGTAGATTGGGTCCGCACGTACGAGACCAGTTACTACGAATGGGAGAACTCTGTTTCGTACGACTGGGCGCTGGTGGATACAACCGTCGACATCGATTACGGCGAGGAAGTGGACGTCTCGGAATCGATCTCCGAAGAAGAAATCAGTTCGGAAGAATCTTACGTTGAGAACGAATCATTCGACATGTCGGATGCCGAGGAGGAAGAAGTCGCCGCTGAGGAAGACACCGACGAAGAGGTGGCCTCCGCCGATGACGACAGCATGGAGGACGCTTCAGATGACGAAGGCGAGGACATGAGTGATGACAATGGGGGAGACGACGGTGGCGGAGATGACGATGGAGGAGATGATGGTGGCGACTAAACGTATTCGTTAGCCCCGAACGCCTTCGGATTCCCTGGCGGAACCCGCATAAAGAAAAGGTTCAAAGATTTTGCTTGCCCATTAAGGCGCAGCCCGTTAGACCAGAGCCTTCAACGCCCTAACCCATATGATATCACTTATGCAAAATCTCCTCATCCATCCCCTATCCCTGCTCGCGCAAGTCGATTACAGCTACAGCGCTGAAGGCAAGCCTCCCAGTCCAGTTGCGATGGTTATCGGGCTGCTCATCGCACTGCTGCTGATCGTGGCGATGTGGAAGGTGTTCACGAAAGCCGGCAAGCCTGGCTGGGCCAGCATCATCCCAATCTATAACCTCTACGTCTGGTGCAAGATTGTCGGCCGACCCGGCTGGTGGATCATTTTGATGCTTATCCCGCTCGTGAATTTCATTATCTGTATAATTCTCTCCATCGATATGGCGAAAAGCTTCGGTAAAGGTGCGGGCTTCGGAATTGGCCTCGCTCTTTTGGGAATCATTTTCTGGCCGATCCTCGGCTTTGGCAGCGCGCAGTACCAAGGTCCTTCGGCGTCGCCAGGAGTAGCCGTTGCTCCGCCGCCGCAGCCCACTTAGGCACTCGAGACTTTCACCATCCTGCGCTCGATCCAGCAATTTCGGTTTGTCCGGGAACCGGCTGCTCGCTATTATTGGGGGCATGGCAATGATTTTCGTTTTCCCGGAGTCAAACTCAAGTGGGATTAGACCCATAAAGTGGACGTTTCAACAGAAATGTCCAAAAATTCGGTCGAATTCTCGTTAGACAACTTCGCCTGTGCACAAGGTCAATACAACAAAGATGGCAGAGCTCACATGGTCCTCACCGAAGGGAAAGTTCAGCGGTGCGGGCAAAGAGATTTCAGAGGCGTTGGGACGCAAGCCCGAGTCCACCGACCTCAACGAGCGGCATCCCTTTGATGTCGAGATT
>DASWDX010000311.1:0-17553 GCA_036395055.1 Pyrinomonadaceae bacterium
ATGCAAGCTAAAGCTTGAACTCTGAACCGGTGGGTCGGCGGCAGCAAATGGCCAAATGAAAAATGTCAAATGACAAATGGAAAATCTACCCTCTTCGCCTAAGCCCATCATCACCCTCCTAACTGACTTTGGCTCCCAGGATTATTTCGCTGCCGCGATGAAGGGTGTGATTCTCTCGATCAATCTTGTCGCGCAGATCGTCGACATCACACATGAGATTCCGCCTCAGGACATCCACGCCGCAGCCTTCAATCTACTCGCCACGTATAAAGATTTTCCAGCTAACACAATTCATGTCGCAGTTGTCGATCCAGGAGTCGGCTCTAGTCGCATGGCGGTTCTAATTGAATGCGCCGGACAGTTTTTCGTGGGACCCGACAACGGCATCTTCAGTTGGATATGCGATCGCGAAGGAAGCTATCGCGCGTTTCATTTAACGAACGAGAAGTTTTTTCGCCATCCGGTGAGCACGACGTTTCATGGACGCGACATCTTTGCCTCCGTGGCGGCTGCCCTTTCCAACGGCGTCGCGCCCGGGGAATTCGGCCCGGTGATCAAGAATCTAATCCATCTCGATTCCTTAAGAGCCAAAATCCTGAGCGATGGCGCGATCGAGGCAAGCATCATTTACATTGATTGCTTCGGCAACTGCATCACTAGCCTCACTCGCGAAATGCTGGGCGGCGATCTCAGTCGAGTCAAGCTGGTTGTCAGTGATCGCGAGATAACCTCCTTTCGCAGATATTACCGCGAAGCCGAAGAGCACGAAGTCTTTTGTGTTATCGGCAGTGCGGGCTTTCTCGAAATCGTCGCGGCGAACAGATCGGCGGCGGCAATCTTGGCCGCGCGGCGCGGTCAGATCGTCAGCTTGGTAAGCCAACCAAATGGAAAATGATTCGCTTGTCACTCGCCTACCGCTCTGATATCTTCGCGTTACTAAACTCAAAGGACGCACACAATGGACAAAGCTAAGGACAGCGCGGCCGGAAGCGCCGTGGCCACCGGGCTGAGAGGTGTCGTTGCTGCCTCGTCTTCCATCGGCGACGTTGACGGTGAAAAGGGCGAGCTGATCTATCAAGGTCTCGACATTCATGACCTGGCGACGAAATCAACCTTTGAAGAAGTTGTCTTTCTGCTTTGGAATGGCCGCTTACCAAAGCGCGGCGAACTGGATGAACTCAAGAGGGACCTGGCTGCTGCTTATGCGCTTCCCTGGCAAATCGTTGAATTGATCAAGGGAATGTACGCGCGTGTTCCGGCGAATGATCAACCAATGGACGCGCTTCGCACGGTAGTCTCGGCGCTGGCGATGTTCGACGAGGAATCACGCGACCTTTCACGCGAAGCAACTATCAGAGTTGCCACCCGTTTGACGGCTAGATTTCCGACCATTGTAGCGGCGATGGACAGAGCGCGTAAGGATCTCGATCCAGTCGATCCGAATCCCAATCTCAATATCGCCACCAATTTTCTTTACATGCTAAAGGGCGAGGTGCCAGACGAGTTCGACGCCCACGCCATGGACGTCGCCTCGATTCTTCAGGCCGATCACGAACTGAATGCTTCGACGTTTACGGCGCGCGTTGTCGCGGGCACACTGGCCGACATGTACAGCGCTGTAATCGCGGCGCTGGGCGCGCTGTCTGGCCCGTTACACGGCGGCGCGAACACCGCGGTGATGAAAATGCTGCGGGAGATAGGCAGTCTCGATCGCGTGGAGAGCTTCGTTAAGGATGCTCTGGCGAACAAGCGGAAGATTATGGGTTGGGGCCACGCCGTGTATCGCACCGACGATCCGCGCGCGACTCATCTCCGCCGGCTCTCAAAGGAAATGGGCGAGCGCAAAGGCGATACGAAATGGTACGACATGACGGCGAAAGTGGAAGAAGTGATGAAGAGAGAGAAAGGATTGTTGCCGAATGTCGATGCTTACTCAGCTTCGACTTACTACATGATGGGAATTCCGCTCGATCTCTACACGCCGATCTTTGCCATCAGCCGGATCAGCGGCTGGACCGGTCATATCCTCGAGCAGTATGCCGACAACAAATTGATACGTCCCCGCGCGGAATATGTTGGCCCACGCGATCTTCCCTACGTTCCGATCGATCAGCGGTAACAAGAAATCTTGTGTCTTTCACAAGCGCATCCATGAAGACTACGCGTGTATTGATGCGGATTGTATCGGCTACTTCCTGAGCGCCAACTGAGCGGGATCCAACCAGGATGAGGGCAATTAATGCGGCCAGGATTACCAGGAGGCGCAGCGTGGTCGTATCGATCTCAAACTTGATGTTAATCTCAGAATTCATCTTTCACTCCTGATTCCTGCTCACGGTGCGCGGGGACCTGGTCAGTACCGCTACCGGTTCTGAAAAGTGATTCTCTATGACTCACGGTTCGTCGGTTGTAGCTTCGATGGTAATCGTCTTGCCCATCTCATCCGGGTTCCGCATTAGCGCCGCCAAATTTTGCAGTGATAGATCGACCTGGACCACGCATGCTTCTCGCGGCTCAATCGTTACCAGCGCGAGGAATGGAATGCCCTTGTGTTTGACGTGATAGAACTGCTCGATGAGTTTCACGACGGCGCCGAAGTCGTCGCCTTTGGCCTGGGCGGTAGGGATAAGACCTACGAGCGCAAGGAGCGCGAAACCGAAGGCAATGGTTTTTTTATGGGCCACTCCGCTCGTGAGGTTCAATTTTTGCGCTTTGGTTTTGACCGCTCAATCCCCAACTCAGGGATGCCAAACTGCCCTTCCAGCTGCGTCAGCTTATCCAGATCCACCGGGCCAATGATATTGACGACGGTAATTTCCTTGGGATCCGTCGCTAGAAGTGCCAGACCGCTAATCTGATTGCCGTTCTGCATCAGATAGACTTCGACGCCGCCTTCCTTCTTGCTGCTAACGTTTACCACCTTGTTCCAGGATGGGTTGCGCAGTTGCGAGCGAATGCTTTCAATGTCCGCCTCCGTATACTGGCCTTCGTTTTCGAACTCAAAGCTCTTCACGTAGATCCCTTTCAAGCCGTTGATGATCTCTTTTACCTTCGCTTCGTCGTTATCTTTGCTGGAAAAGAACCTGGACGTGAGTTGCATCAGGCGCTCGTCGATGTTCACGTCAACTGTCTCACTCGCTTTAGGTGCGAGAGCATCGAGCTGACTGGTTTGGATGCGCGGGTTTTGCGCCGTTGCAGTCGCATCCGCACCGAGAACAATGAGGACTGTAAGCGACGCGAGTTTCCATAGTGTTTGGGAAAGTGATTTCATAATGCTCCATTCATCCGATCTTGTGTTGGTTGTGAACTGGTTCCCGGGGATTTATGTTTTGCGTCTTCTTTTGTGCGAAGTTCAACTTCGCACTGGCCATGCGCAACGCCAGCATTAGTCCATTCTTGGCCGCTTCAGCTTCTCGAAGTTCCTGGACCGCAACCTGCCCTTGTCTAACTAAACCCGCGCGAGTGTGGCGAGACCGGTTTATGTTTACGGCCACCGACGAGCCGGCAGAATGACGACGAGATAGGTCCTTATCTTTCTGTTCCGGTACCCCAAACATTGCTACGCCTGTGTTTTTGGCACCTTGGTCCGGATTGGACAGTTCCCTCGAACCTGGATTCTTACCCGGCGCGGGCGCAATTGGAGTTTGCGCCACGACCGGGGACCTGGGTTGCTGCGAACGTTGCAGGCCGAGCCACAGTCCGAGACCAAGCAACGCCATTGCCAACGTCGCCGCTATTACCAGACGGGGTGTGGAAAAGAAACCTCGCGTTGGGATCGTTTGCAGATCCGCCGGAATTTCCAACGGCCGAGGCTGATAACCGAGTGTGCCGAGAATCTCTTCGAGTTCCTGAATCTCAGGATCAGGTTCGCCGGTCTTGTCCCACAAGTAATCGCCGTCGATATTCATAAGCCCTCCTTAAAACCGAGCTTCGCGCGCAGAAGTTTCATACCCCGATGCAGATTGACGCGCACTGATGCCGCGGTCAGACCGGTGCGCGCCGCGATTTCCGGTCCATTCATTCCTTCAACCAGGCGCAAGACGAGCGTTTCACGATAGGCATCAGGAAGGGTGCAAATAATCCCGAGGATCTCCTCGGCCCTCGACGCATTTGAGTCAACGCTTCGGAGCTCTCTCGTGAATTCATCTACCGGTACTGTCTCGCGAGATCTGCGATGAAAGTCCATCGCTCGATTACGAGCTATCATCGCGATCCAGGGACCAAACGCGCCGGCGTCACGCAAGGTGTGCAGTTTCCTCAACGCGTGTAAAAAAATGTCCTGCACCAAATCCTCGACTTCGCTGCGTGGCAGGCGCGCCAAAAGAATGCCGTGTACCAGCGGGGAATAGAGTTGGTAAAGTCGCCCAAACATGTCCCGATTGCCCGCGAGAACGGCTTCTACGAGCAGCGCTTCGGCCGACTCCGGAGAAGGGGGATGTTTAAGCGATGATTCGGACGCAACAGACTCCTGGCGCCCGAGGCTTGGCGGAGTTTTGGGTGCAATTTCAATTTGTGGCCGAGCGATCGCAGATTTTCCCTGACCGGTCATAACTAGCACATCCGCTGCTGCTTTGAGCTCATACATTGCGCTGTCTCTTACGGAGCCTATTGATCACGCACTTCTGACACAGATTAAGACGGGAAAGACCGGAAGAGTGTTAACAACAAACTGTCCGACGTACTCCAGTTGTCGTCATTGAGGTTCCAGAGCCTTTCTCGCGCCATTCGACAAACTAAAGTTGTCGGATATTAGAACTGGATTCTCTTGCGCCGTCAGCATCTCCATTTCCGGCGTAGGGCGAACGAACCGCGTGCGCCAGATGAAGATCGTTGAAACTATCAGCGTAATCGTGCAGGCGAGTCCGCCTTCGATGCCGTAGGCACCGCCGGTCAACCAGGCCGGCCCCAGCTCTGTGCCCCGTAGTAACGAATGGGGTGCAAGATCGGTTATGCCGCTTACCGGAAGACCGAAAAGGGAGCCCAGGGCCCAGTTCCACGCCCAGTGAACTCCCATGGGGAACCATAAGCTCCGCGTGCGGAGATAGGCTATTGCCAGCCAAACACCGGCGAGCGCGGTATTGATGAAGGTGAAGCCCGCCGCCACGTTCGGGTTTTTCAGATGTACCGCTGCAAAGGGAACTGATGTTAGTAATACAGCCAGCCAGGCCAGTTTTGCTCTTGTCAATGTCTGCAATGGATAGCCCCTAAAAAGTGCTTCTTCAGCGAGCGCTGCAAGAATGAAAAGTACGGCGGAGAATATTAGGGTCTGGACTACCTGAAGAAGGGCGCCGCGAGCCGAAATAGTGAAACTCAGTCCACCGCCCGCAGTGGCGATCGCAGTGGCTAGCGACAATGAAGCAACACCGATGAGTGAACCGACGAGAAAATCGCGCAGCCAGCCCACATGTAATGAGAGACCAAGCGCGCGCCAGGGCAAGCCTTCAAGCCAGCGGGTGCAAATATATCCAGCGGCAAGGGCGGCAACTAAAAGTATCAAACGGAAGACGATGTTTTCAAAGTAGCCGGCCAGACCTGCGAAACCTCCTGCAGCGCGGCCCGGCGCAATTATGAGTGCTAACGCGTAGGCCACCCGGATCGCCATGCTTAGCACTAATAGAAGACAGAAGTAGACGAAGACGAAGATGAGCACTCGCCAACCGCTGCGAAGGCGACCGTACGGATTAATAAAGACTTGTTTGAGAGTCATTAGACCAGGAGGAGGCGAGCGGCATTGGATAACGATCGTGCGCGGGCATTCTAGACGATGACGAAGAATAATGCAGTAGGCAGGCATTCCAAGTTGAATTCGCGAATGAAAAGCATTAAATGCTATTTGGAAAACCCTTCGGCCTCAGGAATGCCTGTCCTAATCCTGTATGCTAAACTTGTGTTCACTTCTTGATGAGCAATCAGCGCGAAAATCCTTCCGAACCGTTACCAGAATCAGTCTCCGGCAGACTGACTCGGCGCCGGCGAATTCTCTTGTGGACGCTCGGAATAACTGTGCTGCTGCTGCTGGCGATCATCGTCTCGCAACAGCTGTGGTTGTGGACCATTATTCCGCTTGACACGGCTTCAGACACACTGCTGCTCTATGCGTTATCTACCCTTAACTTCGTTGCTTTTGTTGTGTTCTCTTTCATTTTCGTACGCAATCTACTCAAGTTGCGTCGCGAGAGACGAGAACGCCAACTCGGCTCCAAGATAAAGACACGGCTGCTGGTTTATTTTATCGCCATAAGCTTTCTGCCCATTATCGCGATGGCGGTGTTTTCTTATCTGTTCCTCAATCGCTCGCTCGAGAAGTGGTTTGGTAGTCTGCCCGCGCGGGTAGTGAATGAGGCTCAGGAAGTACAACGCGAGGCTGTTGATGCGCAAACGCGAAACCTGCGGGAAACTGCATCACTGCTCGCTGTTGTGTTAAAGCCGCAGTCAGGGACCGAAAGGCAACAGGCCCTGGATCGAGTTGTAGCAAGCGGGCAACTGTCGGCGGTGGAAATCATCGACTCGAACGGACGAGTTCTTGCTGAAAGCAGAGCGGCGTTGTCCGCAACTGATGAAAAGGAGTTGCGGAGTTTGCTCGAGAAGGCACACGCGTTGAACGGCTTCGATAACAGCCTGGCTGACGGAAAAGATTTGGACGCGGTTGTTGTTCCGCTCGCCGACGGGCCGGCATCAGGGCAACAAGTCATCGTCGTATCGTTGCGGCGGGCCAGCAGCGACTTGGGCAACACGATTACAGGCTCGCAGGGTGAGTATCGAAAACTCGTTGAACGGCAGCGAAGGGTTCGCTTGCTGGGATTGTCTACCCTTGGGCTCATGACCTTGATGTTGTTGTTTGTTTCGAGCTGGGTTGCTATCTACCTGGCGCGCGGCATTGCCACGCCAATCAAAGCGCTTGCCGAAGCCTCAAAAGAGATCGCGCGCGGCAACTTATCACACCGCGTGACGACGATTGCCGAAGACGAGCTTGCCTTGCTGGCTGACTCCTTCAACCAGATGACGGCGCAACTCGAAGATAATCGCCGCAGGATTGAAGCCGGTTCGGCAGCGCTGCGGGAAAAAAACCTCACCCTCGAAGAGCGCCGGGACTACATTGAAACGATACTCGAATCTCTTTCGACTGGAGTTATTTCGCTCGACGAAAACGATTGTGTTACGACAATTAATGCCGCCGCCTCGCGTATGCTAAGGCTACGCACGACGCCGGCCAATGAACCAAAATTAAATAATCTGATGGCAGCCGAAGATTGGCTGGTTATGGATCGACTGCTTCGGCGCGCGCGCCGTACAGGACAGGCAGCAGAGCAAGCCCAACTCGCGGGCCTTCACGACGGCGCGGTTGATGGTGCTGCGCTTCCAGTGGCCTTGACTGCGACAGCGCTGCGCGCGTCCGCTGCCCAAAAGCGCGGCGTTGTTTTGGTCCTTGAAGACTTGTCGGAGCTGCTGGCAGCGCAGCGAGTCGCGGCGTGGAGCGAAGTTGCGCGGCGCATGGCTCACGAAATTAAAAATCCTTTGACGCCGATTCAACTGTCCGCTGAACGTATCGCCAAAAGCTACCGCCGCGCTACTTCAAATGGTGACCCGATTGGATCCAACGGGCAAAATGGGATAGCCCAGAGAGCAAGCGAGCAAACCCACGTGACTGCGGTGATCAATGAATGCACAGAAACGATCGCGCGGGAAGTCGCTGGTCTGAAGGCAATGGTTGACGAGTTCTCACGCTTTGCGCGTTTGCCTTTGGCGCGGTTGGAAGTCGCCCATTTGAATGAGGTGGTACGTCATGCGATTGCCTTGTACGATGATCGACTCGATGGAGTGAGAATGGAAACCTCGCTCGATCCAAACTTGCCGGCCGCAATGTTGGATACAGAACAAATGCGCCGAGTGTTTGTAAATCTTATCGACAATGCCAGTAATGCCCTGGCTGATCACGATAGCGAGCGAGTAATCAAGATCTCGACTAGTTTTGATCCCACCCGCAGTCTACTGGTCGCTGAAGTTTCTGATACCGGTCATGGAATTCGTCCTTCTGATTTCAAGCGACTGTTTCAGCCCTATTTCTCTACGCGTGGAAGTGGCACAGGTCTGGGGCTCGCGATTGTGCAGCGAATAATCCTCGAGCACGGCGGGCGAATTCGCGCGGAGGCCAATTATCCGCGCGGCGCACGTTTTGTAATCGAACTGCCGGCGATGAACGGCTGAGGACAGGAGCAGGAGCAGACGGCAGGAGCAAGCGGCAGGAGCAGACGGCAGGAGTCGCAAGAGGGGCGGGCAAGAAAATCTTTTTTAACGACTGTGTTGCAGAAGTGAAACGAGTGCTTTTCGGAGGGCCGTCCTCCTGCCGCCTGCTCCAGCCTCCTGCCTACTGATTTACTGCCTCCTGGCGACTGATTATGGATTCAATTCTAATAGTTGACGACGAGCCCGGCATTCGCGACACCTTGCGTGGCGTGATGGAAGACGAGGGCTTCAGCGCGGACGCCGTTGCCACGGGCGAAGAATGCCTCCAAGCAGTCGAGCGCCGGGCTTATGGCTGCATCCTGCTCGACGTTTGGCTGCCGGGCATCGACGGACTGGAGACGCTGCGACAATTGCGGGCCGTCGGATCGGAGGCGGCGGTTGTGATCATCTCCGGCCACGGCAACGTGGAAACCGCGGTGCGCGCCACAAAACTAGGCGCTTTCGATTTCATCGAGAAACCACTCTCAATCGAAAAGACTTTGCTGGCAGTTCGCAATGCGCTGCGTCAGCAGCGGCTCGAACTAATCAACGCCGAGCTGTCGGCGGAGCTCGCGAAGCAATACACGATGGTAGGAGAGTCGGTCGCGATGCGCGCGCTGCGCAAACAAATCTCCGTCGTTGCTCCGACCGATGGCCGTGTCCTGATATACGGTGAGTCGGGCACTGGAAAAGAATTGGTTGCGCACGCAATCCACGCCAAGTCTCGGCGGGCCGCTGCGCCCTTTGTGGAAGTCAATTCTGCTGCCATACCAGAGGAATTGATCGAATCGGAATTGTTTGGCCATGTGAAGGGGGCGTTCACGGGGGCCACCGCGGCTAAGAAAGGTAAGTTTGAACTGGCGGACGGCGCGACGCTCTTCCTGGATGAAATAGGCGATATGAGCGCTAACGTTCAGGCCAAAGTCTTGCGCGTACTCGAAGAGCAGAGGTTCGAGCCGGTTGGCAGTGGCACTTCGGTTCGCGTAGACGTCAGAGTGATCGCTGCCACAAACAAACGTCTTGACTTAGAGATTGAACAGGGAAAATTCCGGCCCGACCTGTTTTACCGACTAAACGTTATCCCGTTTGAGTTACCACCCTTGCGCGAACGTCTCGAGGACGTGCCTATGCTGGTCACCTATTTCAATCAAAACTTTTCGCGTGCATACGGAAGAATTCCCAAGGAGTTTGCAGACGAAGCGATTGCAGAGTTGCAGAAGTATTCCTGGCCCGGAAACGTTCGAGAGTTGCGGAATACGATCGAGCGAGTAGTGATTATGAATCCAGGTATCAAGGTCGCTCCCGCCGACTTGCCACCGCACGGAAAAGAAGAGGCACCGGCCGCCTCCTTCAGGTTCCCATCTTTCAAGGAAGCGACGGATGCCTACCATCGTGAGTTTATCCAACGAAAGCTTGATGAAGCAGAAGGTAACGTCTCGCGCGCGGCGGAACTGATGGGAGTTGACCGCAGTCATCTCTATCGCCGCATGCGCGCGCTTGGTATTCCTGGTCGCAGCGAACGCTCCGCCGTTTCCTAGCACGAGACTCGCTCGATTCCAACCTTTGGGTTGTGTGTTCGTTAGGAGCAAGCTGCAGCTTGTACTCTCAACCGATAATGAGATTAGTTAACGCGTTGACAGGTCGCTGTAAATGACTTATCTGTTAAGTTAGGTCTTTGCATCAGAAGAATGCACAGGCGGCAGTAATAATAAGAGGCTGAAATGGATTACACGACACGAGAACTTTTGAAGCGATATGCAAAGCTGGCTATCGGCCAGCCGTTTTCACCAATTCTACTGAACATCCTGGTGACGTCTGTCTGCGACATGCGCTGTACCCACTGCTTTTTCACAGAAGAACTGGACGATCGACCGCGCAAAAAATTGCAGATGAAAACCCGTGAGATTGAAAAGATCTCGGAGACGTTGGGAGGCAATCTGGGCGTCTTGATTCTTGCGGGTGGTGAGCCGTTTACGCGCAAGGATCTGCCGGAGATAGCGCAGAGTTTTTATAAGAATAACAAGCTCGAGTCGGTTTACATCATGTCAAACGGGCAGATTCAGAAACGAATCTTTCCCGATATCACCCGCACCCTGGAAGAGTGTCCCGATCTAAATGTGACCGTCGCTCTTGGCATCGACGGTCTCAAAACGCCGCACGAAAAAATTCGTCAGAAGCCGGGCTCCTGGGACATCGCGATCGATACCGCACGCCAGCTCCAGTCGATTAAAAAAGAATATCCAAAGCTCGACGTGCAAACGTGCACCTGCTTTATGAACTCGAATCAAGATACGATTTTTGAGTGGTACGATTTCCTGAAGTATGACCTCAGACCTGACAAAGTCAACTTCAATTACATTCGTCCTCCTTCAGCCGATCCAATCGAGCTGGACATCGATCACTCGCGCTACAAAAAGTTGGCGAGAATGATTGACGACGACTCGCGTCACGCGGCGATCAAAAACAACTATGGCGGGAATGCCGGCTTCTTCAAGGCGGCGATCGACATTTACATGCACGACTTGATCGCAAAAACGCAGGAAACGCAAAAGGCGCAGATGAAGTGCTATGCCGGAACTGCGGGTGGCGTGATCTACGACGAAGGTACTGTCTCGTCTTGCGAGAACCTGGCGCCAATCGGAAATCTGCGAGACTTTGATTGGAACTTTCAAAAGCTTTGGCTGTCGCCGGCGATGAAGGAGAGACGGAAAAAGGCGTTGGACGGTTGTTTCTGCACGCACGAGTCAAACAGTTACTATCCGTCGTTGCCTTTCAATCCGGGACACTTAATTCAGATTAAGAAGCTGGAAAAAGAAATGAAGAAGGCGCGGAAGGAAATAGACCGCTTGCACCCTGAGCCGGAAGGGATGGCGGTCAACGCGTAAGGTTTTTGAGATCCGAAGGCTAGTCACAAATCTGAAATCTGAGATTTCAAATTTGAGATCTGAGATTATCTGGGATCTGAAATTTGAGATCTGAGATCTGAGATCTGAAATCTGAGATCTGAGATCTGAGATCTGAAATTTCAAATCAACCAATGTCGCAGCGTATCCCCAAAATTCTGATTCTTTCGTCCGACACCGGTGGCGGCCATCGTTCGGCGGCCGCCGCGATAGTGGCCGGCGTGCAGAAGTTTTTCGACGGTCAGTCCTACGCAGTTCGCGTCGTCCGTGCAGTTGAAGAGGCTCACTCCCTCACCGCAAAAATGGTTGCCCTCTACAATTGGCTGCTCAGAAACAAGCAACACTGGATGAAATATCTTTACTGGGGCATGAACCGGTTCCGTCCGGAAACGCGTGAATTTTTCCATAAGCGATGTGTTGGCTACCTCGCCGATCTTTTTGAGCGCTGGTGTCCGCATGTGGTGGTGAGTGTTCATCCGCTTACTCAACACATCATTGCTCGCGTCCTCAAAGAATTGAAACTTGCCGATCGAATTCCGCTGGTATCGGTGGTTACTGATCCCTATTACGGTTTTTGGAAAAGCTGGGCCTGCGATGACGTTTCGCTTTATCTGGTGGCAAGCGATGAAGCCAGGCGGCAGCTGGTCGATTATGGAATTGCGCCGCAGCGTATCAAGATCTCAGGAATGCCAGTTCATCACAAGTTTGCGTACCCGGGTGAAGAAGCAGCGCAGGCCGCGCGAAAGGCGCTAGGTTTGGATCCGGAAAAATTCACTGTTTTTGTAAACGCCGGTTGGGAAGGCGGTGGCAACATTCCCCAAATCTTTCGCGAGCTCGTGCGCGGTGAACTTGAGGTCCAGGCCATCTTTCTCGCGGGTCGCAACGAAGAGCTGCGAGCAGATGCGGAATCGCTCGCCGAGACTGCTTCTTTTCCAATAAAGGTGATTGGCTATTCAGAACACGTCGAGCAGTTGATGGGTGCGGCCAACGTCATGATTTCGAAGCTCGGTGGACTCACCACCTTTGAAGCTTTTTCCTGTCGCCTGCCGATTATCGCCGATGGCATTACCGCTCCGATGCCGCAAGAGGCTGGCACGGCGACCTTGCTGGTGAAAAGGGGCGCCGGCGTGTTGTTACAACGGGCTAGCGATATTGTCCCGGTTGTCCGCCGAATGGTGGAAGACACTGCCCACTATTCGGCCATGCGTGCCGCGACGATCGGTCTGGCCATTCCCAACGCGACCCGCCACATTGTGGAAGAGATCACTGCGCTCATTCCCGCTTCAACCGAGGCAACGGAGCAGGTTATTTTGGCGGAAGTTATTTCCGCTTGAGCGGCCATGCCTCAGGTTCGCGCTCGTTGACTGTTAGAAGTTTTCAGAGTTTAATCTTTCGGCAATCAAATCAAGTTCCCAGATTCAAGTTTGAGATTCGCGGATTTGAGATCTGAGATTTGAAATCTCAGATCCAGTACTTGCCCGCTTGCGTTCTTCGAAGCGGGCTTTTTAGGAGACAAATTAGACAGTGGGTCTATTGCTCGAAGGTAAGCGCGCGTTCATAACCGGAGGCACGCGTGGAATTGGTGCTGCGCTCTGTGAAGTTTTCGCGCGTGAAGGCGCTGACGTGGCCTTCAACTACAACACTCGCGACGATCTGGCTGCTGAGATCACGGCGAAGATTGAAGCTCAAAAACGGCGCGGGCTCAGCTTCAAAGTTTCGGTTACGGACCGACTCGGCCTGAAAAGGATAACGCGCGAGTTGGTGGAGAAGTGGGGCGGCATCGACATTTTGGTAAATAATGCCGCCATTAATCGTGGCGATAATTTCGCCACTACCACCGATCGTGCCTGGGACGAAGTGATCGATACGAATGTCGGCAGCCTCTTCGCGGTGACCAAACCTATCTACAAGCAGATGATTCGTCAGCGGAAGGGAAGCATTCTCAACATCACTTCCATTGGCGCTATGCGGGCGCTGCCGACCGCCGTTCACTATGCGACTTCCAAAGCTGCAATGATTGGATTTACGAAATGTCTCTCGCGTGAGGCAGGCACTTTTGGCGTCAAGGTAAACGCAATCGCCGCCGGGATTTTTGACACTGAATTGGCGCAGGCGTTACCTGAACGTTTACTGCAAATGCATCACTTCTGGGCTTCGGCGGGCCGGCTCGGTCGGCCGGAAGAACTAGCGGAGTATGCCGCCTTCATGGTGAGCGACCGCAATAGCTTCATGAACGGTGAAGTTGTGATCGTTGATGGTGGCGCCATTACTTAAGCAAGTAAGACTCGTTCCGTAGGAACGAAATATTTATAGCCTTGTAGCCTTCTGAAGAAAACTTTGCTGACGCAGTCTTTTTTGGAATCCAGTTTCTATAAATATCTCGCTCCTGGCGGAGCTTCGAGAATTCCCTATTTCGTTTCAGGTTTTTTCAATCTCTTTAAGCTTCTTCTCCAGTTCTCTAATCCTGCGCTGCATGTCTCCCAATCGCCGAAACGCGGCCGTCGATCTCAACCAATCACGATTGTCGAATGCAGGGATACCGGAAATGACTTTTCCTGCGGGCACGTCGTGGCTGGTTGCACTCTTGGCGGTTAGCACCACGTCATCGCCGATGGTTAGATGACCGGCCACTCCCGCCTGTCCTGCCAGTATTACTCGAGAGCCGATATGCGAACTGCCGGCGAGCCCAACCTGAGCGCACAGCAAAGTATCTTCACCGACGGTGCATGAGTGACCGATCTGCACCAGGTTGTCTATTTTTGTTCCTCGTCCAATCCTTGATTCTCCGACTGATGCGCGGTCGATTGTCGTGCCGGCGCCAATCTCGACGTCATCTTCAATTACTACGCGGCCCGTTTGCGGAATCTTCAGCCAACTGTTCTGCTCGTCTTTCGCGTAACCGAAGCCATCGCAACCGACCACAACGTTATTGTGAATGACCACTCGCTCGCCAATTTGCGAGCGTTCACGAATAACTGCGCCGGAGTGGATTATTGAATCTCGGCCGATTATGACACCCTCATAGATCGTCACATTCGCGTAGATGCGCACGCCTTCGTCGATCTGGCTCGCCGGACCGATCGCAGCATGCGGTCCAATCCAGACATTCTCCGCCACTGTCGCCGAAGGATCGATTACGGCAGACTCATGAATGGCTGGAGCAAAGTGCGGTTCGGGATGAAACAACCTGAGCGCGCGTGTATAGGCGAGGTAAGGATTCCTGGCGCGCAAAACGGGAATCTCTCTGTCGATTCGCGCGTCCTCCGAAAGATAGATAGCCGTCGCTTGAGTCGTGTTCACTCGAGGCGTGTAGCGCGGATTTGCGAGAAACGTAACGTCGCCGGGCCGCGCATCGTCAAGGCCGGCCGCGCCGGTTATCTCCGGCTCGGCTGAACCTTCATCGATACGAGCCGACGTTAAGGCTGCAAGTTCAGAAAGTTTCATAAGCGAAGTTTAGCGCAAAGGGAACCTAAGCTGTCAGCTTGCGCGGCCTTTGTAACGCGAACTGTTAGTTTGCGTCGGATCAACACTCAGGTCAGTGGCAATGAACCACCCGCAAACTAACAGTTTGTGTTACGGCGAGGCTTTACATTATCGATACCGGATCGATCTCGACGTTTATCGAACGTAGATTGATCTTTCGTTCGTTGAGCGCTTTCAGCGCCTCATCGATTATTCTCCGCAATTCACGCCGCTTGCGACACTTGATCAATAGCTGTACCCGATATTCGCCTTTTAATCTTGCCAGTGGCGCCGGAGCCGGGCCCATGATGCGAGCCGCGCGTTCAGGATTGACGCGATCCAATTCTTTTCGTAATTCGACTGCGTGTGATTTGACTCGGACAAGATCGGCGCCATGAACCAGCAACGATGCCAGCGCGACGAAAGGCGGATAGGTGTGATTTTGTCGATGCCGAATCTCTTCCTGATAGAAGCCGGCATAATCCTGAGCGCTCGCGTGCCTGAGAGCATAATGGTATGGATGATAAGTTTGGATCAAAACTTTGCCGGGGCGATCGCCACGTCCGGCGCGTCCGGCAACCTGCGTTAGCAACTGGAAGGTTCTTTCGGCTGCGCGAAAATCCGGTAGGGCCATGCCGGCATCAACTGAAATTACCCCAACCAGCGTGACGTTGGGAAAATCGTGGCCCTTGGCCAGTATTTGCGTCCCCACTAAGATATCGATCTTGCCCTTACCGAACTCGAGGAGCGAATCCTCAAACGCTCCCCGGCGCGAACTTGTATCCCGATCGATGCGGGCAATGCGAAGCTTTGGGAACAGTTTTTTAAGTTGTTCTTCGATCTGCTGCGTGCCTTCGCCGACGTAGTAAATATATTTTCCCGCGCAGTTTGGACACGTTAGCGGAGCGGCCTCACGATGGTTGCAATAGTGGCAGATGATCAGTCGCTCACTTCGATGGTAAGTTAAGGTCACATCGCAGTTTGGGCATTGCACGCTTTCACCGCACGAGCGGCAAAGGACAAAGCTCGAGTAACCCCTGCGATTCAATAGAATTATCGACTGTTCTTTCTTCTGTCGCGTTTCTTCGATTGCCTGAAGCAACTCATCGGAAAAGATCCTGGGCTTCTGATAGCGAGCAAACACCTCGCGCATGTCGATGATTTCAGCAACGGCCATCGGCCTGTTACCCAGCCGATTCGACAGCTGAAGGTAGCCGTATTTGCCCGTGCTTGCATTGTGAAACGATTCGAGCGATGGCGTGGCGGAGCCCAAAATAACCACAGCCGATTCTTTTTGAGCGCGCACAATTCCGGTGTCGCGTCCGTTGTAGTGTGGTGAGTCCTGTTGCCGGTAAGTTGATTCATGTTCTTCATCAACGATAACCAGCCCAAGGTCCTTCACCGGCGCGAAAACGGCCGAGCGTGTGCCAATGACGATTCGCGCCTCGCCGTTACGCACGCGTGTCCATTCGTCAAAGCGTTCGCCCCGTGCCAAGGACGAATGAAATATCGCCACTCGGTCGCCAAAGTGCATTCGCAAACGTCGCGAGAAGACCGGCGTCAACGCAATCTCCGGGACCAACATCAATGCTGAGCGACCGAGACTCAGGGCTACGCGCATCGCCCGAATATAGACTTCAGTTTTGCCACTTCCAGTCACGCCGTGGAGCAGGAAGGGTGCGTAGGCGCGAGCTCGCAGTGGAGCGTCGAGTTCTGCTAAAACTTGTTCCTGATCCCTGGTCAATTCATAGTCCTGATGCTGTTCAAAGGTGACATCGCCCAACGGATCCCGTCGCAGCTTTGCCTCAAAAACTTCGACGATGTTTCTTTTTTGCAAGGTAGTGACGGAAGAAGAATTGACCTTTGCGCGGGCGAGTAATTCGGCCAGCGCGAGCGACTCTCGACCTTTAAGAGCTTCGATTACCCTCAGCTGCGTCTCGGTAAGCTTCCGTCCGTCTTCTTCACCTGGCATCTCATTCGTTTCAGCCAGACGAACCCGCCGTTGAAATTTCGCCTTCACGAAGTTGCCGGAGCGTTGTCTAATTTCCACGAGTCCATCTTCTTCGAGCTCTCGCGCCAGCCTGGTAGCCTGAGAGTTGCCAAATTCATTAGAAACTTTCGCAAGGCTAATCTCTGCCGACTCGTCCACCAACTGTAGCAGTCGCTGCTTGCTCTCAGGCGTGTCCGATGAAGACAGCCTGCTCAATTCAGCACGTCCGTTTTCCGTGATAGCGAGGAAAGGTTCAATCGTGGGGCTGATACCGGGGGGCAATGCAGCCTTAATAACTTCACCCCACGGGGCCAGATAATATTCAGCCACCCAGCTCGTGAGTTCAAGAAGCTCGGGCGTTACCAGAGGGATGGCATCCAGGATTTCTTTTGCATCCTTAATGTCGGACTCGCGCAAGCTGGTGCCAGCTCGAAGATTGTCGAGTAGCGCAACGATGTAGCCGGCTACAAGCTTTCTGCCAAGCGGGACAACGATTCTGGAACCCGTTTGCGCAAGTTGACGCATTGAAGAGGGAAGTCGATAAATGAATGTTGACGACACGTGAAGGGGAACGGCCACTTCGACGTACTTAGATCCGCCCACGTCGTCGGGTTCAGGGCTGTTCATCTCATTATTGTTTGACGAATCCTTGCGGTAAGATTCCGAGCGGTGGTGCACGTGTGAAAAGGTAGCGCGAAACTCGTAATTGCAAAAGCGGAGGTATAGGGCGGGCCGTTTCAGCTATCTCGTTTACGAGTAGCGTCCAGGTAGTCACGAACCTTCTTGAGGTCTTCCCACGTTTCCTTTTTCTTCGACGGGTCGCGAAGTAAATACGCCGGATGGAAAGTTGGCATGACCTTGACGCCGTGGTAATCCTGAAACTGGCCTCGCACTCTGGTTATCCCTTGCTTGATATCGAGAAGATTCCTCATGGCAGTATTTCCGAGCACCACAATGACTTCGGGTTGAACTACG